>NZ_JAMQTI010000010.1:0-221939 GCF_032883055.1 Mycobacterium sp. 29Ha | reverse complement strand
GATTATGCCGACTTCAGCAGCCCGTCCACGCCCGCCGCCAGCGGGTTCACCATCGAGGTCGGCATAATCCGGACATCGGCGTAATGCACCACGCAGGTCTGCACGGTGGTCTGCGGCCAGGTCGCCTCCACCGCCTCGGCGAAGCCGGTCAGTTCGTCGGTGCACACGATCAGGATGTCTTTGACGCCACGGTTGGCCAACTCAGCGCACACCCCGGCCCAGAACTTGGCGCCCTCGTTGGCGGTCACCCAGATCCCCAGCACGTGCCGGATACCGTCCAGATCGACGCCGACGGCGATGTGGGCCGCCCGGTTCTTAACCTGGTGACCGTCGCGGATCTTGATCACCAGCGCATCGAGATACACGATCGGGTACGGCTCTTCTAGCGGCCGTTTCTGCCACGAGAGGACCTCTTCGAGCACCGCATCGGTGATCTTGGAGATCGTCTCGTGGGAGAGCTCGGTGCCGATCGTGGTGGCCAGATGATGCTGAATATCGCGGACCGTCATCCCGCCGGCGTAAAGCGAGATGATCATGTCGTCCAGACCGCCCAGGCGCCGGGCGCCCTTGGGGACCAGCGTCGGGGTGAAACTCCCGTCGCGATCACGCGGGATCGCCAACCCGACATCGCCGACCTCACTGGCGACCGTCTTGGCGGTGAACCTATTGCGGGCGTTGGGCAATTCGCGCCCGACCGGATCACCCTTTTCATAACCCAGATGGTCGGTCAGCTCAGTGGCCAGTCCGCGCTCCAGAACGGCTTTGACCATCTCGGGCAGAAAGCCGCCCTCGCCGGTCAGCTGCAACTGGCCGGCGTCGATCTTGGCCAACACGTCGTCCAACACACCCGCGGACTTCAACGCCTCCATGGCCTCAGCACCCGACATCGGCTCGTCAGTGGTCACATCCATCGATACTGCTACATTCATCAGGAACCACCCCTACACAAACCATCTGACACGCCCTGACCGCATCCGCGGCGGCGATCACCGGTTTCAGATTGTCCGGGATTAGTACCGCGAACACGCCACCGAAGAACTCCCACGCCGCCTGGCATCCGGCGATCACCGCGGCCAGGGTCTGCGAATACGACAACCACACGAACATGTGCCGGGAGTAGACCGCGGTGAAGATCAACGCATACACCTTGCGGCGCCGCCCATCAGCAGCGTCGGTGAGTATTCTCAGGTAGCCGAAATCGACCTGGCACTCCACTCCCGGATCACCATCAGCGACCCGCACCGTGGTGTCCTTGCGGCCGAAACCACAACGCTCACTGGCGAATCGGTGCAACGTCCGATGCGGCACCACACAACCCGCCGGTCCAGCAAGATCTGGATCTTGGTGATCCTCAACGGGCGCTGCTCGCCGTCTCCGGCCACCCACGCGGTGATCTGCTTCTCGAACCCCAGCGGTTGTTCCCACGCCCCACCATGACCATCCGGCCGCACCGGACGCACCGCTTGCGGTTGAACCCGGAGCGGATCATGGGTGCGGCGTTGGGTATCGGGATCGGCCGCTACGCGTTGGGCAAGGCGTGCGCCTACGCCCGGGAACGCCAAGTCAAGTCTGGGGCAACGCGATCGGGTCGCACCTGGGGGTGGCGCATCCGTAGGCGCACACCAAGATCCAGGTGAAGTTTCGCGCGGTTGATGACTCAGCGTGCCGCAGAGCTGCATGACGCCGGGGATGCCGGAGACGGGGGAGGCCGCCAACACGGCGAAGTACGCCGCCGCCGAGGCGGGGACCCTCGCGCTGCATCAGGCGATCCAGACCCATGGGGGCAATGGGATGGCCAACGAGTACGGGTTGGCGACGCTGTGGGGACCTGCACGGCTGATGCGCACCGCGCCGATCAGCCGGGCAATGATCCTCAATTACGTGGCCCGGCACAGCCTGGGTTTGCCTCGGTCGTGCTGATCGTCGGGCGCTGGGGCTGGGTGGGTTCGTGCGGGCGGTTCTGCAGCTCCGACCCACCCAGGCCGAACCGTTGACGACCGTCCCGCGACACTATCCTCGAACTCGACATCCCTCTTCGACCGAGCTGTGCTCGTCTCGCTTTGGCCCCGCCGTCGGAGGCACTCCGGTGATGGCCCGCGACGTCTATGTGATCCTCGTCGGGATGGTGCCGTTCGGCAGCCGGACGCCAACGTCGCCGACTTGGGCTTCGAAGCGGGTGTCAACGCGCTCGCCGATGCAGGCATCGGCTTCAACGAGGTCGGCTACCTCTCCTGGCTGCCGACCAGGAATTTGAATCATCACTGGACGGCTGACCCGGCGTTGATCAGGCAGTTCTGATCGCAGCGGTGTGGTAGCCGGCCTTGAGCCGTACCCACTTTCCAGACCTGCGCGTCATCCGCAGAACCTTGCGCACCGGTTCCCGCGGCGGTATGGTTGCCCAACATTTAGTACCAGTGGTACTAGTTACTGTATGTTCGGGAAAAGAGTCGGTAATGGTAAGCAATGAACACGGGCGCGTGTCAGTGGCCGTTGGCGACGCAACGGGCTGGGGTTCGAGATACCCGAAAACTCGCCAGATTCGTTTCCGATTCGGTGAGCACGACGGGTACGGCAAATACTTCGTCAACGACGACATCGTGTTCAGCCACTTCGCGGCGGGCCTGTCGGGTGCCTTTCCGCCTGGGGAGGAGTCGTTCACCGGGTCGGTGCGCCGTGTCGGCGACCACATCACCGATCCGGGGCTAAAGAATCGGGTCGCCCGCTTCATCGGGCAGGAATCCATGCACGGTCCGCAGTACCGGCAGGTCAACGACAAGCTGATCGAGATGGGGCACCCGGTCGCGTGGTGGGATGGGAAACGGCCGAGGGACCGGCAGCGGGAACTGTTCGGTGTTGACGGCGCGCTCGTGGGTCATCTCAAATAGGCTGCGGGAGAATCGACTTGGATACGACGATTGGTGTCGGACGACCCCCGACGACTGAGGATGCGAACGATTCTCCGTTTCGTCCGTCGACACACGCCGAAATGTATTGGCAGAACCGTAATTATGCTCTTGATGTGTATCGCTACAGCTTGGGTTCCGGGGCGCGGGGCGTGGTTGTCGGGTCGGAGGGGCACGCATGAGATTGCATAGGGTGCGGCCGCGTCTGGTGGTGGTGACCGGTGCCGGTAGCGGTATCGGTCGGGCGATCGCGATCAGGTTCGCCCGACTGGGTGCCCATGTCGTGGTCTCTGACATCGATTTGGATGCGGCGTCGGCGACCACGGCGATGATCTGCGGTCATGGGCAGCGCGCGTCAGCGGCGCAGCTTGACGTGACCGATCCCGACGCGTGGAGCGTCTTCGCCCGCGATGTGCTCGCCGAGCACGGGTATGCCGATGTGTTGGTCAACAACGCCGGAATATTGGTTGCTGGGCCGTTTTTGGAGCTCACGCCCGCGGATTGGGAGCGTCAACTCAGCGTCAACCTGATGGGCGTGGTTCATGGGTGTCGTGTGTTCGGCGCGCAGATGATCGAGGGGGGCGCCGGCGGGCACATCGTCAACATCGCGTCGGCGGCTGCGTTCACCCCGACCCCGGTGATGGCGCCGTATTCGGTGTCCAAGGCGGGGGTGAAGATGTTGACCGAATGCCTGCGGCTGGAGCTGGGGCCCCGGGGCGTCGGCGTCAGTGCGATCTGTCCGGGGGTGATCAGCACCAACATCGCCGAGCACGCCGTGATGGTCAGTGTCGACCAGGGTCTCGTTGCGCAGGGTGTGCAGGTGCAGCGCCGGCTGCAGGAATTCGCCGAGAAGTTTCCGTGGGCGCCGATGAGCCCTGACCTGGTCGCGCGCGCGGCGGTGCGCGCGGTACGGTTTGACCTCGCGGTGGTGCCGGTGCGCACCGAGGCGTGGCTGGGCTACTTCATGCTGCGTATCGCCCCGGGCATCAATCGGCGCATGACGCAGCCGTTTTCCCTGAAGAGGCTAGAAAAGCTCGGGTCTCGCCTGGTCGACATATTCGGCGCGTCACGCCCGCCCGGCCGGGATGATCGCGGGGCAGACCCCGACGTCGCCCCCGTCGCGACGCGGCGATAGGCCGGCATGCCCCCCACCCGCGACTACCAGCTGCCGCTCAACGACACCTGGCTCAACATCACCGAATGGGGCTCAGAAACCCCCGAGGTGACAGTTGTCCTGGCCCACGGCTGGACGCTGTCGAGCCGGATCTGGCAGGACGTCGCTTCTGACATGGTCACCGCAGATCCGAACCTGCGCGTACTGGCCTATGACCATCGGGGTCACGGCCGGTCGGCGCGGGTGCCGACCGCATCGATCGAGCAGCTCGCCGATGACCTGGCAGCCGTTGTCGCCCGGGCAGCTCCTCACGGGCCGATCGTGTTCGGCGGCCACTCCCTGGGCGGCATGACGCTCATCGCGCTGGCCCAGCGCCACCCCGACCTGGTGAGCCAACGCGCCACCGGGGCGGCCTTCGTCGCCACCAGCGCCGGGGAACTACTGGGGGTGATCAGACAGATCCGGGCAACGGAATACCTGATGAATGCGGTGCTGGGCTCGCTAGGACCACTTCAGAAGGGGGGCCGGCCCGTGTTCCTCTTGCGCCACGGCGTGCGTGGCACATTCGGAAAACGTCCACGGCGCCACGATATGGACCGCATCCTGGGACAGGCCGCCCAAAGCGACCCACGCGCCGTCGCGGCTCTGGGCCGCTCGATTATGCAGCACCACAGATATGATGACCTGCAAGCGTTCTGCGGTCTCGACGTGGTCGTCATGGCGGGCAATAAGGATCGGCTCACACCACCGCTACACGCTCAGCGCATTGCCGACCGACTACCCAACAGTGAACTCGTCATCCTCAGCGATGCCGGACACTATCTACCCTATGAGCGGCGCCACGCTGTGACAACGCACCTCCTGACACTGACAGACAAAGCCCGCACATATACCTCGACCCAGCACAGCCGCCGCGCTTGAGTACCAGCGGCGATGCTGTCGCGGTTCGCGCCGCGGGGTTGACGATCAGCCGTGACCGCCTCGCATCAATCGTCACAGCGCAGATCCTGCGACACTGAGCAGCCGCCCGGTCGGCGACGTGTTCCGGCCATCCTTCAGCTCCCGACGGAATGTTTACCTGCCTGATCCGGCGCGGCGCCCGCGATCTCGTGGCGCAGGTACGGGTTTGCCAAGGTGCCCGCCAACCGGCACGCATGGTCAATGACATGGTCGGCGTCCACGTCGAGCAGGCCGGCCTGCCAGGCAGAGATGAGTTCGACGAACCCACCGACACCGACCAAAGTGTCCATCCGCAATCCGATGCGGTCGGCGTCGGGCAATAGATCCGATTGCTCGGCGAGCATCACCAGGTCAGATGCCTGCTGCAGGGCGGCGGCCCGTCGATCCTGCAGCGGTGTGCTGCCAGCGTGCTGGGTCAGCAGGATTTGCGCCCGGCCAGGGTCTTGCTGAACGCGCTCGACAACAATCCTGATGACAGCGCATATGGCATCCAACGGGGGTTGGTCGGCGCTGGTGTCGAATACCGTCTGGATCTCTGCCAGCATGTCGTCGCGGACGCTGTCCCAGACCGCGACCAGCAGGCCGTCGCGGTCGCTGAACTGCTCGTAGAAGTAGCGATCGTTGAGTGAGGTCCGAGCGCACACACCGCGCATGGTCACCGCGGCCCAGCCGCTGCGGCTCCATATTTCGGTTGCCGCGTCGATGAGGCGCTGCCGACGTTCAGCGCGGCGTTCGGCGGCGCTACGGCCACCCCACTTGCCTGCGATTGTCCGCATCTACACATCTTGACAAACCGCGCAACCAGAGACCAAACTGGCGGCATGCGCCGACAGTTGCCGCATACGCCACCAAACGTAGATACGGGCTGGCGCTGCGCGCATGGATTCCCTGGTTAGCTGGTATGGGTTGCGGCCGGTTACGACGGTGGCGAGCCCTGAGCGGCACGCCCGAGTGCAGGGGTGCTGGGGTCCGCCAGCGTGGGCGGGACGCACGGGCAGGCCGACTGGGTGCGTAGGCGTGGCGCCTCGTGGACGGATGTCACGGTTCGATATGCGAATGGCATCGGGCACCCAGGCGTCCTATCGCGGCGCCAAGGGGCAGTGTCGTGAGGGTGACGTTGTTTTGGCGCACTCGACGCCGAGCCGGGCGTGGCCACACCGTAAAGACTCGCGCGGCCACTGGACGATCGACGCCGAGCTGCGCCTAGCCGGCGGCAATGTAGTACTGGCCACCGCATGCGCCCGCTTCGTCGAGAGCGACCCCGCGTGATTCACCGATGGCTCAAACATTGGAAGCCGAATCCTGTGTCGCTGGGGCGTTCCGGCCAGGCGGTTCGGCGTTGTCGTGAGATCGTCCGATGTGAAAGAGAGAGCTGATGGAATTCGCGCTGAGCGGCGAACAAGAAGAGTTCCGTCAGATCATCCGGCGGTTCGTCCTCGAACGGTCACCGATGCCAGCGGTTCGCCAGGCGGCGGCAACCGAGCCTGGCTACGACCGCGATCTGTGGTCTGGCATGGCTGAGGAGCTTGGCTTGGTGGGACTCGTGATTCCGCAGGATTACGGCGGGGCGGGTGCCACGATGATCGAGGCGGCGATCGCAATGGCGGAGCTTGGACGGGGCGTCGTACCCAGCCCGCTGTTCGCCACCGTTGCACTTGGCGTGGTGCCGATGCTGATGATGGCCGACGAGCAGCAAAAGAAGGATCTGCTTCCGCAAATGGCCGCCGGCACTATAACCGCAGCGGCAGCCCTCGAGGAGCCCGGCGCCGGTGGATCGGGTAGTGCCGTAGCGATGCGCGCGGTCTCACAGGGCGATACGGTCTTGCTGACTGGGACCAAGATGCAGGTGATCGACGGCCACAGCGCCGACATCGTTCTGGTGCTCGCGCTACCGCCCGGCGATTCCACCGAGCCGCAGCTTTACCTTGTCGACGGCGACGCGGCAGGCCTGGGCCGTAGCCGGGTCGCTACTCTGGACGTCACCCGTCCCATGGCGACCCTTGAGTTCGACGCGGTCTCCGCAGTGCCCCTGGCAGGCGACGTCGCCGCCACGTCCATGCAACGCGTCCTTGCCGTAGCGAAGACGCTCCTTGCCGCCGAAATGGTAGGCGGTATCGACGGCGCGATGTGCATGTCAGTCGAATACGCCAAGATTCGGCATCAGTTCAACCGGCCCATCGGCTCATTCCAGGCGATCAAGCATCGGTGCGCCGAAATGGCGATCGAACTAGACAGCGCCCGCGCGGTCGCCCTCTACGCCGCCCACCTAGCAGCAGTCGGCGATAGCGGGCTTGTCAAGGCCGCATCGATGGCCGTGGCGACCGCCGCTGCCGGATTCGACTTCACCGCATCGTGGAACCTGCAAATCCACGGCGGGATCGGGTTCACGTGGGAACACGATGCGCACCTCTACTATCGGCGAGCCAAGGCCGACCGCGTGCTGCTGGGCTCGGTACGTGATCACTGGCTCGACGTGGCCGACCAAGTCGGCATCTAGCGCGCCCACGTTTCCGACCGCCCCCACTTGTGAAAGGACATCGTACGCAATGGATCTCACCTATCCACCGGCAGCAGAGGAGTTCCGGGGTCGAGTCCGCGAATTCATCGCTGCCAACGTCCCTCCGCAATTCGCTGGCATCGGGGCGATGGAACACGACCAGCGAGCAGAGTTCATGCGGGAATGGCGGAAGGCACTGGCCGACAACGGCATGCTGGCGGTGTCATGGCCTCAGCGCTACGGCGGAGCGGGACTGACTCTGCTCGAACAGGTCGTCGTCGCCGAGGAGTTCACTCGCGCCGGTGTGCCCATGGGCACCGAGAACGACATGTTCGGCATCCAACTACTTGGCAATACGCTGACGGTGTGCGGCACCGAAGACCAAAGGCAACAGTTTCTGCCGCGAATTCTGTCGGGCGAAGACGCCTGGTGCCAGGGGTTTTCCGAGCCGGACGCCGGATCGGATCTGGCAAGCCTGCGCACGCGAGCGGTTCTCGACGGCGATGAATGGGTGATCAACGGGTCCAAGATCTGGACCTCCGTGGGACATCTGGCGAACTGGATCTTCGTTTTGTGCCGCACCGACGTCGAGGCCCCCAAGCATCGGGGGATCTCATTTGTGCTTGTGCCCATGGATCAGCAGGGCGTGCAGGTCCGGCCCATCAAGAATATGGTGGGTGAGTCGATGTTCAACGAGGTCTTCTTCACGGACGCCCGTACCAGCACCGACAATGTCGTAGGCGAGGTCAATGGTGGATGGTCGGTAGCCATGACGCTGCTGGGTTTTGAGCGCGGGGCCAGTGTGACCACCGACGCAATCCGCTTTCAAGGTGACGTCGACCGGCTCGCCGAATTGGCGCGTGAACGGGGTCGCGCCGACGATCCCAACATCCGTGAGCAACTCGGCTGGTGTTACGGCCGCGTCGAGGTGATGCGGTGTCGCGGATATCAAGCCTTGACACGTTTCCTCAAGGGCGAGTACCCCGGTGCCGAGGCCGCGATTACCAAGGTCTTATGGAGCGAATTCTTGCAGCGCGAGACGGAATTGGCGATCGACATCCTCGGACGTGAAGTGTTGACACCGACTGGTCTGGGAACACACGGTGCCATCATCACTGCCGACGTCGGTACACCGAATTCGTCGCTGGCGTGGGTTGAGTCGATGTTGTCCGCCCGCGCCGCCACGATCTATGCCGGTAGCTCTCAGATGCAACGCAACATCATCGGCGAGAAGTTGCTGGGGCTACCAAAGGAACCACGCCTCGACGCGGGCTCACCATCCGTCAGCGTGGCCCGCCAAGGCAATTAGACGGATCGGTGCGAGATTGCGCTGTCGTCTAACGACCTGCGCCAGCGAGTACCCCACGGCTTCAGGGAGGAATGTCTTCCGCGTCGTACGCCAGCCTGTGGCAGAGCAGACCGCCCTAGGCTTGCTGCTCGGGTCCGGTCGCGAGCGGCGGTACAGCGGAGGGAGCCAGTTGGAGAGGCCCTGCCCTGACGCATCCAGGCAAGTCAGACGGACGCATCGCGCCGTCCACGAGGCGCACCGTCGAGAGAACACCAGTCTAACTGGCTTGGTCGACGGTGCGCCGCGATTTCTTCTTGAGGTGGCGGTGGGGCCACCAGCTGGCTTCACGCAGGAGTGTGGCGATGGCGGGGACGGTGAGGGTGCGGACGAGGAAGGTGTCCAAGAGTAGTCCGCAGCCGACGATCAGGCCGGCTTGGATCATGATGGCTATCGAGCCGACCATGAGGCCGAACATGCTGGCGGCGAAGATCAGGCCGGCGGAGGTGATGACGGCACCGGTGTTGGCGACGGTGCGCAGGACGCCGACGCGGATATTGCGTCCGGATTCTTCGCGTAGTCGGGAGACGAGCAGCATATTGTAGTCGGCGCCGACGGCGACGAGGATGATGAACGCCAATAGCGGTACCGGCCAGGCGATTTCGTAGCCAAGTCCCCATTGGAAGATCAGAACGCCGATGCCCAGGGAGGCCAGGTAGTTGAGCACGACGGTGCCCAACAGGTAGATCGGTGCCAGTAGGGCGCGCAGCAGCAGGACCAGGATGATGCCGACAATGATCGTGGTGGCGACGGCCAGCTGGGCGAAGTCGGTCCAGAGGAGCCGGGCGATGTCGGAGTTCACGGCGGGGAACCCGGCGACGGAGACGGTGGCGTTGGCCAGCGAGGTGTTGGGGCGTGCGGTGTTGGCGATGGCGGTGATCTCATGAGCGAGGTTCATCGCTTCGGCGCTGTACGGGTCGTGGTTAGATTCGATCGCGAAGCGCGCTGTCTTGCCGTCGGCGGAAAGGAACTGCTCGGCGACATCGGCGAATTGGCGGTTCTCGAAGGCGTTGACCGGCAGGTAGAAGCCGCTCGAGGAATCCGAATCGGCGCTGGCGCGGGCGGAATTCTGCAGCTGGGTGGCGACCTGACTCATCCCTGACAGCATCTGGATGTTGCTGTCAGCAAGTGTTCGTACTCCGGTGGCCAGGGCCTGCGCGCCCGACGCCAGCTGACCGATGCCGTCCTGCAGGCGACCAATGTTGCCGGCGACGTCGTCGGGGTTGCCCAGCGCGCCGAACGCGCTGTCTAGGGAGCTAACCGCGGTCTGCACATCGCTGAGTGTGTCGGCGACGGTGGCGTTGGCGGCGGGGTTGTAACGGTCGCCGAGGTTGGCGACCTGTTTGAAGAAGCCGCTGTCGCGCAGGGTGACCAGGATCTGGACCTGGTCGCGGATCTGGGCGCATTGCGGTGTGGTCGCACACCACGGCGAGGTGTTGAGGGCGCCGACAAGCGGGTCGAGCATGGTGATGGCGTTCTGCGCTTGGTCGGCCAGCGGTCGCAGACCGGGGCCGGATTGAATGGCTTGGTCGACGGCGGGGGCGGTGGCTGAAAGTTGTTGCAGCAGCGGGCGGAACTGGTTGACCTGGGTTCCCGCGGATTGGGCTTGGGTCAGGATCCCGGTCAGTGGCGTCAGGGCGGTGCGCACGGTGGTGTCGAGTTGGGCTAGGCCGCCGGCGAGTTGGTCGGCGCCGTTGGTGAGTTTGGTGAGGTCGCTTCTTCGAGCGTTTCCGTCGGCGACCGCGCCGGCCATTCTGTCGCCGATCTGGCCGTTCTGCCAGGCCAGTTGCGCTTGCTCGAGCCGATCCCCGGTGGGGCGGGTGACTCCGGACACTTTGGTGACCCCGGGAACCTGGGCGATGCGGGAGGCCATTTCGTCGAGATCTGCCAATCCTTTTCCGGTGCGCATGTCGGTGGGGTTCTCGACGACGAGGAATTCGGTGATGACGACGTCTTTGCGGAAGTGGCGGTCCAGCATTTGGTAGCCCTGGTTGCTGGCGGTGGTGGCCGGTTGGCCCTTGCGGTCGTCGTAGCTGATTCTGATGGTTGCGGCGACGGCGGACAGCGCGAGCAGGATGATGAGGCTGACGATCAGCAGCGGTACTGGTCGGCGGACCACGGCCACGGCGACGCTGTTCCAGTAGCGGCGGGTGCGATCTGATTTGGGTTCACCGATGCCGCGTTTGGCGGCCAGCGCCAGCACCGGCGGTAGCAGGGTGACGGTGGCCAGGAATCCGAAGAGCACCGCGATGGCACACGCTGGGCCGAGGGCGGCGAAGACACTGAGTCGGGCGAACACCATGGTCAGGAACGCGAAGGCGACGGTGGCTGCTGAGGCCAGGATGACGCGCCCGATGCTGGCGGTGGCGTGGATGACGGCTTGATCGGCGGGTATCTGCGCGCGGCGTTGTTCGTGGTAGCGGCTGATCAGGAACACGGTGTAGTCGGTACCGGCGCCGAGCAGGATCGCGGTCATGAACGCGACAGTGAATTGGGAGACGGGCATGCCCGCCTCGCCGAGCGCGGAGAGCACACCACGGCCGACGGCCAGGCTCAGGCCGATGACCAGCAGCGGTAGTAGCGCGGTGAACACCGACCGGTAGACGATCAGCAGGATCAGGGCGATCATGACTGCGGTGGCGATCGAGATCAGCAGCAGGTCGTGCTCGGCGGAGGCGATCATGTCGCTGAACGTGGCCGGCGGCCCCGTCACATGCGCGGTGATGGTAAAGCCGGCGAACACCTCGGCGGTGATGTCGCGCACCGCTTGCACGGATTCGGCGGCGGTGGGGTCACCCAGCGTGCCGGTCACCCCCACGGGCAGATACCAGGATTTGCGGTCGGCGCTGACGGCCTGGGCTTCGGTGACCGGGTCGGCCAGCAGGTCCTGCACCAGCAAGACGTGCGCGGTGTCGGCGCGCAGCCGGTCTACCAGCTGCTGGTAACGCTGCCGCGCCAGCGGGGTCAAGCCAGCGGGGTCTTCCATCGCCACGAACACTGTGGTCTTGGAACCCTGTTCGCCGAAGGCCGCGCTCATCCGGTCCACCGTTTGAAGTGAGGGGGCTTCGCGCGGGATGAGATCGACCGACTGCTGCCGCACCACCGTTTCCAGCTGGGGAAACAGCAACGCGAGCGCGACCGCGACCGCGATCCATGCCCCGATCACCAGCGTCTTGTGCCCAACGGTGAACTTCGCTAGCGCCGCCAGCCGCGCGCTGTACTCAGATGCGGCTGTGGGAACTCCCGGGCTCGTGCGCCGCGGCAGAGCGCCTACCGTCCCGTCTGAACCGCCGCTTGTCACCCCATACCTCCGTAGCAGTACGACACTGCCAGTAGCGTACCGCTACTCTAACTGCCGCTGTTGGGTGACGGCGACGCGGGCGGTCCAAAGCACGTCGCTGACACCTAGCTCGGGCTAGTCCTCTCGTACACTTCGCCGGCGGTGCTCGCGTGCGTTCGACTGTCCGCCTTGAGCGGCGAAACATTAATGCTGTCGCTTCGGTGGGCAGCGAGAAAGTCGTCCACGAGACGAACGCAATCGCGATGGTCAATCGAACGAAGCCCGGTCATCCGAGCGAATACCAAAGGACCGAGGAGTTGGCACAACACCAGCGCAGCGTCGAGCTCGCCGAGTTCGACACGTGCTTGTGGGCTCTGCAGCACTGCGTCGAATGCTTGTCGGTACTGTTCGCCGACGCGTGCCCGCAAGCTGCTGTTGGACCGGTGGCCGGCGGAGTTCGGCACCAACGCGACCCACGCCAGAGTGGTGAGGTGCAAAGGCGCTTCATCGAGAAGGTGCGCCTGCTGGCTCAGCAGGTCGATCAGCTGGTCTCGCACCGAGTCGGCTGACGGCGGCGGCGCGGCGGGCGGCAGCAACCGTTCGAATGTCGCCGCGAGCAATTCAGATGAGCTGCCGAAGTGTCGGTAGAGGGTGGTGCGCGCAACCTTGGAGGCTCTGGTGACGGCCTCGACCGTCACGGCCTCGATTCCTCCAGACCGCAAAAGGTTGGCGGCCGCGTCTAGCAGCCGGGTACGTGACCTCACCCACCGCGGGTCAACGTCGTCGTCAGCATCGACTGGCAACCCGTGGTCCAAGTCACTCATCGCAACCCATATCGCCACCATAGCCGAAGCTCACCGCCGCTATCATGGGCATGTCCATCCTTGACAGTATTCCTTTGTAGTGTAGTAGCGACACTTTTAGTATCGTACAGCTACCGTCGTAACACAGCCATTGGCGGATCAGCCTTGCTCACTCCGTTGCGCGGATATCGTCGCCGAGTCATCGGTCACCCGCAGCGCCCTTCGCTCGGTTGTCTACGAGCACATGCCGGTGGGGCTCGCCTCATGACGCCACGCGTCATGGTTGACGGCCGCTACCCGGCGGTGGGGTTCGTGCCGATGATGCCGGCGGTGAACGCTGACGCCGCGGTGTGGTCAAGTCGCTTCACTTGGCCCGACCTCTGGGACGTCGATATCGCCTTCCGGTGAAATGTCCCCGAGGCGTTCACGCCGGCCGAGACGCGGCTTCGGCCGGAGGCGTCGCGTGAACTCGGCGCGCCAAGGCGAACAGCCACAATACGTCGTGCTTGCTCCCGCACACGCAGACCTGCCTGGGTTGCGGTCCGGACAATTCTCACGGCTTCGGCCTGGTGGTCTACCGGCACGAAGATTGCGTCTACAGCGACACGACCTTCGAAGAGCGACACGTCGGCGCACCAGGCCTGGCATATGGCGGCGCCGTCGCCGCCGCGGGTGACGATCTCTGTTTCGCTTCACGCTGTGGACTGCGCGAACCCCTGGGGTCACGCGCAGCCTGACCGTGGACTACCTGCTGCCCGTCCCACTGCACGTGCCACATCGGATCACCGCCTACATCACCGACGGGAAGAACGCGCGATCCACGTGGCCGGCACCGGCACCGACACCGGTGGCGTCACCCATTTCACCGCCACAGCGGTGTTCATCGCGGTGAGCGCCGAACATTTCGCCGCCCACGGTGACCTCGGCGGCCTCGGCGACCTGCTGGATCGCTTCAGCGGTGACGGCGGCCCTAACGGGGCAATCACCGGGGACCTCAGGCGCCACGACAAGATCCATCACCCCGGAGTTTGGTCCCAGATGACCTCAACCGCACTGGTCGGCATCGGGGTCGGTCCGATCCACCGCGAGGACATCGAGGCGGGAAGAGCTACTCGACGCGGTATATCATCGACTACGCGCTGGCCAGGGCTATCAGCGGCGGGGAACGCACAGCGCAGTGGTATCAGATCGTTCAAATCGTCGGTAGTGTTTAGCTGGCCGACAGGATCGCCTGGATCGGGCAGCGAGTCTCCAGCCCCAGGTGTGTCAGCGACTCGACACAGCCGTTCGAGTACTCGTCGGCAACGACGGCGCTGACCGCCGTCGGGCCGAAATTCGGGTCTAAGTGTGTTAGACGGTCGACCTGTGACGGCCAACAATTTACGGTTGTGCGGCGCGGTCATGGCGCTACACCGTCAGGTTGAAGTTCGGGTCGACGCCGTAGAGCGCCAACGATGCGAACAGGACCACGCAGACGATCGCGACCAAGGAGGCGCGCATCGACCGACCGACGGCCTCGCCGACGCCCACCGGCCCGCCGCTGGCGAAGTAGCCGTAGTAGCAGTGGTTGAGCATCACAATGACCGAGATGATGATCGCCTGCACGAACGACCACATGACGTCGTCGGCGCGCAGGAACGTTCGGAAGTAGTGCTCGTAGGTGCCGATCGACTGGCCGTAGAAGACCGTTGTGGTCACCTGCGCCGACAGGAAGCTCATGATGATCGCCATCGCGTACAGCGGGATGATCACGATGAAGCCGGCCATGATGCGCGTCGACACCAGATAGGAGATGGACTTGATGCCCATCACCTCCAGCGCGTCGATCTCCTCGCTGATCCGCATGGCGCCAAGCTCTGCGGTGGCGCCGGCACCGACCGTGGCGGCCAGCGCCTGCCCGGCGACCACCGGTGCCGCGATACGGACGTTGATCAGGGCGGCGAAGAAGCCGGTGAACGCCTCAACACCGATGTTGCCCAGCGAGGCGAAGCCCTGGATCGCGACGAGCGATGAACCCGACAGCGTGACGAACCCGACGATCGCCACAGTGCCACCGATGACCGCCATCGCACCGGTGCCCATACCGATCTCGGCGATCAGCCGCAGGGTCTCCTTGCGGTAATAGCGCAATGCGTGGCCGATCGAACCGATCGCGGTGACGACGAACCACGCCACGTGCCCGACGCTGTCGAGGAACCGCGCCGGGGCGCTGACAACGCCCGCCCCACCGGAAAACGCCCGCGGAAACCGAGAACGCAGGACCTGGGTAGTCGACACGTCAGCTCCCCGTTCCGAATCGGACACCAATCGTGGTCAGCACCACGTTCACCGCGAACAGGGCGATCACGCACAACACCAGCGTCTCGTTGACCGCGGTCCCGACACCCTTGGCACCACCGGCGACCGTGAGGCCGCGGTAGCAACCGACCAGACCGGCGATCAAGCCGAACGTCATGGCCTTCACGGCCGATATCAGCACCTCGGGCAGCCCGGTCACCAAGGTGAGGGTGGAGACGTAGGCGCCTGCGGAGACGTTCTGCAGGTACACGCCGAAGATGAAGCCGCCGACCAGGCCGATGGTGATGACGGCGCCATTGAGCAGAAGCGCGACGAACGTCGAGGCGATCACGCGTGGAACCACCAGCCGATGGATCGGGTCGATACCGAGCACCTCGAGCGCGTCGATCTCCTCACGAATGGTGCGGGCACCCAGATCTGCGCAGATGGCCGTCGAGCCAGCGCCGGCCACCACGAGCACTGTCACCCGGGGGGCCGAGCTGAGTGACGGCGGCCAACGCGGCACCCGCGCCGGAGATGTCGGCCGCGCCGAACTCGGTCAGCAGGATGTTCAGGGTGAAGATGAGGAGCACGGTCAGCGGAATCGACACCGCCAGCGTCGGCAGGAACGCCACCCGCATCAGGAACCAGCTCTGCAGGATGAACTCACGCCACTGAAACGGCGGCTTGAACAACGCCTTGGCAGTGAGCACGCACATCCGCACGAATCCGCCGACGGCGGTCAGGCCCGGACGAACCTGGTCGCGAACGTAACCGACGATGCCGGTCTGTGCCGTCACCGACACACCCCCACGACGAAACCGCGGCTCGTGTCGCGCACCTCACGATAGTTGACCGAGATCGCATTTTCTTGGCCGGCAGCATTGGTGGTCAATTTCTCGCCTCCGGTCCCTGGGGGCCTTCTCGCGGGGCCCAGTTGTCGTGGATGGTCACCGGCGGTTAGCCGGTGGGTGCCAGCATGTGTTTCCAGCCGTCCTCGCCAAGGTGCGCCGAGTCGCTGACGGAGTACTTGACGCCGTCGGGTCCGACGACCTCACCGCTGCCGGGGCGGTATACCGCGGTGGATCCCGGCGGCCCTGCTGGCGGGCTATAGGCGCAGGGGTTGGGTTGTTGTCCACTGCAGGTGACCGTGCCCTCGCGCGGCGGGGTCAGTGGGTCACTGACCGGTGCCGGTGACGACGTGGGCGGCAGTTGATCAGCGGGCAGCGGGTTGGTTCCGTTGTTCACCGACGGCGCCGGAATCAGGCGTCCGGGCTCGACGCCCTGATCGCACCGCGCGCCCGGGGCCGGACACGACACGATCTGGTTGGGATCCCCATACCAGGGATTGGTCCCCAGCGGCTGGTAGGGCTCCTCGCTGCGACATTCCTCGGGTGTGGCCGCCCGCTTGCCCGGCACGTCGGCGCACGGGTAGTTACGGGCGCCACGCACTACGTTGGCCTGATAGTCCTTCGGGATCTTGCAATACAAGTCCTTGGGCAGCGGCGCGGTGCTGGTGTCGGCCGGTGACCGCCATTCCGATGCCGGCAGGAATCCGGTCAGGCACGCCGGAGGCTGATTGACAGCCAGGTTGAAATCGATCTTGGCGTAATTGTCAAACGGCAGCACGACCGATTGCGCGACGGCTCCACCCTGGGGCAAGATCACCAAGGTTTGTTCGAGATTCTTGTTGTAGCGCTTGAGCATGTCGATGACGACGGTCAGGTTGGCCAGCGTTTGTGGCAGCGACTCCCGGACAGCGGCGAACACCGCGTTGAGCTGTTCGGCGGTCGGCGCGGCCTGCTGCAGCCCGCTGCGTAGCGCTTGATCCTGCTCGGCGGATTGCGCGGCCAGGGTGTTCAGGTTGGCCGACCACCGCTCGATCGGGTCGCGCGAGGTGACCTGGCTGTCCAGGATCGGCGCGGTGTTCGCGATGATGTCGTTGACTGCGGGCAAGTTGTTCTTGAAATCCTCGGCGATGTTCGTCGTCGAGTCGACCAACCGGTGCAGCGCTGGGCCCAGTCCGCCGAACGCGTCTGATGTCTCGGTGAGGAGGGTGTCGATCCGATCCTGAGGCAGCACGGCGAGTGCTTCGTTGGCAGCGTCGAGCGTGGGCCCGACCTCGGCGGGTACCGTGCTGTCGGTGATCGTTTGACCTTCACGCAGGTACTGGCCGGGCTCGCCTGTCGATACCAGGTCTAGATACTGCTCGCCGATCGCCGAGATGGAATGCACGTTCGCCGTCGCGTCGGTCGGGATCTTGTAGCCGCTTTCGATACGCATCGTCACCCGCACACCGATGTCGTCGGGCGCGATTGCAGTGACTTTGCCGATCTGGGTGCCGCGGTAGGTGACGTTGGCCGTGGAGTACAAGCCGCCCGAGCGTGGCAGCTCGGCGTAGAGGGTGTACTGGCCGATCCCGAGCAGGCTGGGCACGCGAAGGTAATACCAGCCCAGCGCGGTGAGCGCGATGATCGTCAAAACGGTGAAGAGGACGAGCTGGATCTTGATGAAGCGGGTGAGAGGCACTGCTCATTCACCCCGTTCCACCAGCGGGCCACCCGGCACGTCGTGCGGGTTCGGCGTGAACCGCACGTCCGGGATCATTGTGGCCGGGTCACGTCCCCAGGCCTGCTCCAAAGCCCGTAACGCCCCGGAGAAACCGGTCCCGGTCAGCAGTGAGTTGTCCACCGTGCTCAGCGTCAGGTCGATGGTCGCCGATACGTTGAGGTAGTCGCCGCGAACGATCTTCGGTACGTTTTCGATGCTGAACGGCGCGGTCAGGAGAAGCTTCAGCGCGCCGAGCACGTACGGCGAAGCTTTACCCAATTCCCTGAGCGGGCGCTGCAGGTCGACCAGGTTGGTGTGCAGGTTCTCACGGGCAGGTGCCACCGCATTGTCGACGGCGACGCTGAGCCGGCCCAGTGCCTCCACCGCATCGGCGAACAGATCGCGGGTGTCGGCGAAATGCTGTATCAGCGGCGGGAATTCGGTCAGCACGCGGTCCAAGGTGTTGTTCCGCTGCGCGACGATGGCCAGCAGCCGGTTAGTTGAATCGATCGCGCGGGTGATGTCTTGGCGCTGTTTGTTCACTTCGTCGGTGAACGTGTCTAGCCGGTTCAGGAAGTCGCGGATCTGGTCGGCGCGCCCGGTGAGGGCGTTGTTGAGCTCGGTCTGGATCACCTCGAGGTTGGGGACACCGCCACCGGTGAGGATGGTGGCGATGCTCGCCAGTACCCGTTCGGTGGTGGGGAAGGCCGCCGAGTTCGCCAGGGGAATGGTGTCACCGTTTTTCAGCAGCTGCGGCGACGGGTTGGGCGGCAGGTCGAGTTGCACGTGCTGGCTGCCCAGCAGGCTGGTCTGCCCGATCTTGGCCAGCGTGTTCTTCGGCAGCTTCACGTCCGGTTGCAGATCCAGGGTCAAAGTGGCGACCCAGTTCCGCAGCTCGATGGCGCGCACGCGGCCGACGTAGACATCGGCGACCCGGACCCGGCTGTTGACGTTGAGCGCCAACGTATTGGCGACCTGCACATCGATGGTCAGCCGGTCTAGGCCGGTGCCGGGCCCACCCGGCAGTGGCACGTTGGCAATGCCGCGCCAGCTTCCGCACGCGGTCAGCATCGCCGCCGCCGCCATCAGCGCGATCGCCCGCCGGATGGTCGTCGTGCATGTGCGCAAGTTCGTCGCGCTTCTCGTCGCTGCCGTGCGGTCCATCACCTGCCTCCCAACTCGGCGGGCAGTGGGGCAGGCAACGGTGTTGAGGAGCCGGGTGCGGGCGTGGGCACCGCGGGCGCGATTGCGGCGAGCGGGTCGCCCGGGATGACGCCTGGCGCCGGACCCGGCGGTGGCGCGGGTTGCGGGTACCACGGCGGGGGCAGCGGATTGTTCTCGTCGTAGGCGTTCGGTGGGCCGGGCAATTGACCGCCGGGCGCGACGCCGAATGCGGGCGGCGCCGGCGGCGCCGCGATGTCGGGACCGCCCATCAGCTCGGCCAGCGACTCGGGGGTCAGCATGTTCGCGGTGAACGGCTGCACGTTGACTCCCTGCATGCCGGGCGCGACCGTCCAGCCGGGCTCGTGGTTGCCGTGGGAGAACAGGGTGTCGCGGGAGAAGATCCCCGGTACAGTGGTGTCCTTGTAGCCGGGCGGTGGCTGCAGGCGCGGCTCGGAGTAAGAGATCTGCTTGGGCAGAGTGCTCGCCGTGGACACAGCGTTGGCGCCGAACGGCGGGAAATTGAATTTGATCACGTCCAGGATCGGCGCCAGGTACTGCGCGCACAGTTCTGCGGATTCCTGGTAGCCCAGCCGGCTTCCGGCCTGGATCGCGCTGCAGATGAACTGCATCGGATTGGCGAAGTTGGTGATCGCCGGTAGACCGCTGAGACTGCTGTGCGTCGGCTCGTACATGTTGAGCACGTTGGCCCCGTACGTCGGGATCACATGCAGGATTTTCTCCAACCCGTCTTTGGCTTCCGGCTGAAGAAGCGCGGTCGTCGCCTCGGCGAGGTTGTTGACGTCGTGGACCAGCACCTCGCTGTTGGTGTCGAGGAACTCGCGGGTGGTCGACAGCACCTCGTTGAGGTCGGCCAACGCCGTGGCCAGTTCCTGGTCGGTGTTGGTGAACGCGTTGGTGAACTGCGCGAGGTCGTTGTTGAGTGCTACGAACTGCTGATCGCTCTTGTGCAGCGCGTTGACGAACAGCGCCAGACTCTTCACTGTGCCGAAGAAGTCGCCGCGCCCCTTGTTAAGCGTGCTAAGCGCATCAGAGAGCGCGTTGAGCGTGGAGTTAATCTGGCGGCCCTTGCCGGCAAGTCCATCGGCGGCCGACTCGATGATGTCGCCGAAGGGGCCCTTGGGTTGGTCTGGGGTTGGGCCCAGGTCGGTCAGAATTTGAGTGATCGAGTTACGCAGGTCGTCGTATTCGACGGGCACCTGGGTGCGGTCGGTGTCGATGACGGCGTTGTTCTTCATCACCGGTCCGCCGGTGTAGGGCGGGGCCAGTTGGATCGTGCGCGACGCCACCAGGCTCGGGTTCAGGATCGACGCGGTCGCATTGGCGGGCACCTTGAACTTGTTGTCGTAATGGAACGTGACCCGCATCTTGTCGCCGGCGGGTTCGATCTTGTCGATCGAGCCGACCCGCACGCCCATGATCTGGACCTTGTCGCCGGGGTACAGCGCCAACGTCTGGCTGAAATAGGCGACGACGGTGTTGGTGGTGAGCCGCTGGTACAGGTTCCAGCCGACGAAGGCGGCAACGATCCCGAGGATCACCACGAGCACACCGATGATCACCGTGGCGCGAGATACGCCCGGCAGCCTCAGGTTTCCGACATTGAATACCGTCGACATCTGCTACAGACCCCCTAGCCCTGTGATCCCGGTGGGAGGAACGGTGGATTGGCCGGCAGCAGCGGCGCGCCGACCGGCGGTACCTGCGGTCCGGGCCCGGGCACCGCGGGCGCGGGCAGCTCGGGCGGCAGCGGCGCGATGGCGGGCGTGAAGTCCGGCGGCGATGGCTGCGGCTCCAGCGGCACGGTGCGCGCACCGGGCGGGGCCGGCGGCAGCGGCGCCCCCACGCCGGGCACATCGGGCGGCAGCCGACCCGGGATCGCGGCGGACGGCACACCCGGCGACGGTTGCGGCCCATGGGCGTTCGGTGCCGAGGTCGCGACGTTGGGTCCCGGATAGTTCGGACCGAACGGGTTGTCACCGAACGGACCGACCGACAGGCCCGCGCACGGCAGCGGGTTGCCGGGCCGCGGCAGCCCGTCGGCGGCCGGGGTGTAGGAGCACGGCGAGCCGGGCGGAACGGCGGGCCCGGGGTTCTCGGGGGTGCCCTCGATCGGTGTCGGCGCCGGCGGCGGGGCGCCGTTGGGGAAGCCCGCGGCGTTGGGGTCGGGGAACCGGAACGCCGGCAGGCCCGCGTTGCGCCAGAACTCCTCGGGGTTGATCCCGCGCTTCTTGAACGCGGCGTCGACGAACGGCTGAAGCACCTGGTAGGGGAGCAGGTTGGCGAGCAGCACCTTGAAGTAGGGCCCAGAGCCCAGGGCCTCGGCGAGCGAGCCGATGAAGTTGCTGACCGTGACGAGCGCGTCGGCCAGTTCGGTCTTGCGTTCGACCAGGATGTCGCTGACCACCCGCAGTTGCTCGAGCACCCGGTTCAGGTTCGGGTTGTCATCGACGAGTCCCTTGACTTGCTGCGACACCGCCGACACTCGCTCGAGCAGCTGGCTCACCGCGTAGTTACGCTCGTTCACCGCGGCCAGCAGGGTCTGAGCGTTGACCAGCAGCGCGTTGATCTGTTCGCCCCGATCTCCCACAATAGTGGCGATGTTTCTGGCGTTGGCCAGTAACTGGCCGATGTCCTCATCGCGCCTACCGATTGTGTCGGAGAACCGGGCGACGCCGTCCAGTGCCGCGTTCAGATGCGGGTAGGTCTGGTCGATGGTCTGCGACACCACGTTCAGCGACTCCTTGACTTTCTTGGTGTCCCAGCCCGACGCCGCCTTAGTCACGTCGAAGAACGCGTCGTAGATCTGATACGGCGTGGTGGTCTGGCCCAGCGGCAGCATTCCGTTGGCGCGCAACGGATCCGATCCGCGCGGCTCGATTTCGATGTTGCGCCGACCCAGGATGGTGTCGGTACGGATGGCCGCCCGGCTCTCGGTGCCGATCTCGGTGCCGCCCAGCGAGTAGCCGATCACCACGCGGTCGCCGTCGATGGTTAGCGAACGCACCGCGCCGACGTCGATGCCGGTGATGCGGACCCTGTCACCGGTGTTGATGCCACCGGTGTCAGCGAATTGCGCGTAGTAGGTTGGTGTGGCGAACAGCATCGGCACGCTTGCGAAGCTCTGGCCCACGCCGATAACGAGGAGCAGCAAGATGATGCCCATCAACCCGTTGCGGATCCGATTCGATCCCTCGAGGACTCTCATTGCGGCGTGCACCTACCCGAGGGCTGGGAGGTCACCTTGACGGTTCGGACCGGACCGCCAGGCTGTAATCCGTTAAGTCTTAATGCGATATCGCAAACATAGAAATTGAAGAAGTCGCCGTACACACCCCCGGCGCGGCCGATGATCTTTAATGCCGACGGCAACCGGACGAGGTAATCGTTGAGCTCGACACGTTGATCGATCAGCGGCTGCTGGATGGCCTCGAGATGACCGACGGTGCTCTGCAGCAGCGGACGATTCTCGTCGAGCAGGTCGGCGAGGGTGCCCGCGGCATCGCTGATGTTGGCCACCGACTCGGCAATCGGGTCGGCGCGGTTGTTCAGGCCGCTGACCAGTTTCTCGAAGTTGTTGATGGTGTCGTCGAACTGCTGCTGGTGCTTGACGGTCGTGTCGAGCACGGTGTTGAGGTTCTTGATCACCTCGCCAATGACCTGGTCGCGGTCGGCCAGCGTCGAGGTGAGCGAAGCCGTTTGGTCGAGGATGTCGCTGATGGTGCCGCCCTGGCCCTGAAAGATCGTGACCAGCGATTGCGCGATGCTGTTGACCTTCTCGGGATCCAGTGCCCGAAACAGTGGCCGAAAGCCGCCGATCAGCGCGTCGAGGTCGAGCGCCGGTTCGGTGCGTTCGATCGGAATCGTGGCTCCCGCATCGAGTTTGGTATCGCTGTCACCGCGGAGCAGTTCGAGATATCGGTCGCCGATGAGATTGAGGTAGCGAATCGATGCTGCCGTATCCTGGAAAAGGGGAACTGACCGGTTGATGCTGAAGTCCACTTTGGCTTGGTGCCCGCCGTCGATCAGCGTCACGTTGGAGACTTTGCCGACCTCCACACCTGAGGCCCTCACGAACTGCCCGGCGCGCAGTCCGCTGGCGTTGGAAAAGATCGCCGAGTAGCCGGTGGTGCGGTCGAAGCGCACCTGACCGAACACCACGATGATGATGGCGGTGAACAGCAGCAGCACCAGCGAGAAGGCGCCGAGTTTGATAGCGGTTCCGGTGATTTTCATGGGTTGATCGTGTGCTCCCCTACTTGGCGTCCCCAGACGTAATCCGTTAGAAGCGGCTGGCCGAGTTCGAAGTGGTTGTACGGGGCGATCGAGGCGCCGGTGTCCATCACCAGGAACGGGGCCGGCCACAGATCGCGTTTGATTTCCTGCCAGCACCCCGGGCGGCCTTCGGGGCCACCCTGGGCGTTGACCCGGGGAAGGTTATCCGGATACACGTAGGGGTTCTCGGCGCCCGTGATGGCGGCCATAACATTGATCGAGTAGCCGTTGGCGCCTTCGGCGTCGGCGACCTTGCGTTCGGCGTCGTGGAAGTTGCGCACAGCGCAGAACAGGGCGGGGCTGTACTCGTTGAGCAGCGCCGAGGACGGCAGCAGATCCTCGACGCCGCGGGTCAGGTAGGGGCCGCCGCGTTCGAAGATGTCGGCGCCGGTGTTGCCGAACCCGACGGCGGCCATCAGCGCCTGGTCGAGGTTGCCCTGCTGCTCGTTGAGCGTGGCGGCGGTGGTGACCGCGTTGTGCAGGCCATCGAAGAGGTCGGGTGCTGCGCTGGTGTACACATCGGCCAGATCGGCTAATCGTTGGGTGTCGTGGCGGATCTGAGGCATCCGGGGATTGAGGTCTGCAAGGATCTCGTTGCCGTCAACGAGTGACTGCCCGAACCGATCACCCAGCCCGTCAAGGGCTTGGGCGGTGGCGGTCAGCGTCTGATTGAGTTTGATGGGGTCGACCTTTTCGGCCAGCGACATCACCGTCTCGAACACGGTGTTGAACTCGGTGGTCACGTTGGATGCATCGATGATGTCGGAGCTGGTGATCCGCTGCGGCGAAGGGCGTTTCGGTGAGGTGAACGACACGTATTTGTTGCCGAACACGGTGGTGGCCCTGATGTCGGCTTCCACATTGGCCGGAAGGAAGGGGATGTACTCGGGTGCCACATCGAGGGTGAGTTTGGCTTTGGGCACCCCATCGACACCGACCTCCTCGACGTCGGCGACTCGGCCGATCTGGACCCCGTTGTAGGTCACCTTCGACCCGGGATCGGTCGCCAATCCTGCCCGCGAGGACAGCATCGTGAGCTGTGTTTTCGGGGTCAGCTCCCCGCGGAACTGCAGCCACACCAGCGCCACCGCGACCACCACCACCACCAGCAGCACCGACCCCGCCCTCTTGTACGGCGGGGTGCGGGGATCGTTGAGCGGTGCGGTCATGTCGGCACGACCGGACGGTTGACCGATGTGCCCGGCGCGCATTCATCGCCGGTCAGCGCGCGTGTGTGCTCGTCGCCACCTTCTGCCTGCGTGCTGGGTGTCACCGCATCCTCTTCGGTCAGTAGTGACGCTACTATCGGTAGCCGAACTATACGAAGGGTTTCGCTAATGCACAACCGAATGTGTAAGGTTGAAGTGACGTCAGATGATGTCCGTCAATCCAGACAGGAGCATGAGCATGACCAGTGACCGATCTGCCCGACAAGGCGCATCGTCGGCCCTGCACGCCCGACGGGTTCGCTTCGCGCTGCCCTCAGGCACTCATCGCCAGCACTTCGTCAACGGCGACCTGGTGATGAGCCATTTCATCGCAGTGCTTTCGGCGACCTTCCCCGAGGGGGAGGATTTCTTCATCCGGTCAGTGCGCACCTATCGTGACGAGGTGAGCGACCCCGAACTTAAAGCGGCGATCAAGGGGTTCATTGCGCAGGAGGCCACCCATCGACACCAGCATCGGCTCCTCAACGAGCGGTTGCAGGCGATGGGCTACCCAACCGAGCGGATCGAGCGTCACATCATCCGGTTGATCAACCTGCTGGAGCACCGCTTCTCAGACAAGATGCGCCTCGCTGTCACGGCTGCGTTCGAGCATTACACGGCGACCCTTGCTGAGATCATTTTGACCAGCGACGAGGCCCAAGAGCTGATCGGCGATACCGAGGTCCGTCCCATTCTGCTCTGGCACGCTTTCGAAGAGTCTGAACACAAGGCCGTTGCTTTCGACGTTTACCGAGAGGTCGGCGGAACCGAGCGCACCCGAGTCCGTGCGATGCGGATCGCTTCGCTGATCTTCTTCGCCGAAGTGATCTTCCAGACCAGCTGGTCGCTGGCCGGCGACCGCGCGGCCTACAATCCGCTTCGGCTGCTGCGCAGCCTCAACGGCCTGCGCCGTTCACCCATGTTCAGCCGGGAAGCGCGGCGACGCTTCCTGTCCTACAACCGTTCCGGATTCCACCCCAACGACTGGGACAGCACCGATGTCCTCGAACACTGGGCCAAGGAACTCTTCAACCCCGACGGCACCCAACGATTAGCCATCGACCAGGCCGTTTGATCACCACGGTTGGACGGCGCCCGGTCGGCCAGTGGGCACCTGATCGGGTGGCGTCGTTTCGTGGTCGATCGGCACACGGATGTGGTCCGTGTGTCGATCGACCACACGTGACCGGCGCGGATATGGACCGTCCGCGACTCAACGTGTTGTATTCCGAACGCTCCCGGGGCGTCACCGACGCTCATTCAGATGGGCGGAAACGAGATGCTGTTGGACGATTCCAGTCTGTTCGCCCGCCGAAGGCGGACCGCAGAAGCATCAGTGGAACTTCAGGAATTTCGTGGTCAAATCCACGTCTTCCAGACCCTCTTCCGACTCCTACCCGAGGCGCTAAAGCGGAGCATTCCTTGCCAGCGTGGCGCGGTCGCCCTCGCGACAGTTTGTTGACAATATGCACCAAGGTGTCGAAATATTGTCAGCGCTGCCTTTATTGTAAACGCGACGCTGTAGACCCGCCACCGCCCATGAGGTCGAGGAGCAACCATGGCTAGCGGCCCGCTAGGCGCACCGATCAAAAAGGCGCGCGAACGCCTTTCGTCGGTGATCTTGATTCCCGCGCCTGAACGAGTGGATGACCGCTTCCGTCGCTGGAGTAGGCGCTTCCCGGTCCGTCTACTCGCCACACCGCCCACCGGAAGTAAGTTAAAGCCGGTTCTTGGTGACGCGGGGCTACCACTCGTCGGCCACACCCTCGACTACATCCGGTTCGGATCTAGTCTCAGCCGAGAGCGTTCCCAACGATTTGGTTCGGTCTCCTGGATGGGAGCTTTCGGCACCAAGATGGTGGTCATCGCCGGCCCTCAAGCAACCCAAGAGGCGCTCACGTCCAATGCAAAGGCTTTCTCGCAAGAAGGCTGGGCTTTTCTCATTGACGCCTTCTTCCACCGCGGCCTGATGCTGATGAGCTTCGACGAACACCGAATGCATCGGCGAATAATGCAGGAAGCCTTCACGCGGCCACGACTCGCCGGTTACGTCAAGCAAGTAACACCACGAGTCCGCTCGACGGTATCCACGTGGCCAACCGGATCATCCGTGCGGATGTACCCGCTCCTGAAGAACATGACCCTCGACATCGCCACGGACGTGTTCATGGGCGGTAGGGGCGAAAATACCAGTGACGCCATTAACCAAGCGTTCGTAGCTACCGTACGCGCGGCCAGTTCGCTTGTCCGTGCACCTCTTCCGGGCACACGCTTTCGCGCGGGCGTGCGCGGGCGGCTAGTGCTTGAGCAGTACTTCGCACACCACCTTCCATCCGCTCGAGCAGCTGACAGTAACGACCTATTCTCCGCGCTGTGCCACGCACACGGAGAAAACGGCGAACGCTTCAGCGACGCCGACGTGATCAACCACATGATCTTTCTCATGATGGCTGCCCATGACACATCGACAATCACGACCACAGCAGTGACCTACTACCTTGCCAAACACCCCGACTGGCAGGAACGAGTTCGCGCCGAGATCGACGCCTTCGGCGATCGACCCCCGGAAATCGATGATCTGGATGGGTTCACCGCGCTGGAACTTGTGATCAAAGAATCGATGAGGCTGGTTGCGCCGGTCCCCCTCGTGATGCGAAAGACCGTGGAGGACACCGCGATCGACGGGTTCTTCATTCCATCCGGCACGCTTGCTGCGATCACGCCGGCAGTCAATCACTTCGCACCCGGGGTCTGGACTGATCCCGATCGGTTCGACCCCTCCAGGTTCGAAAGTCCGCGATGCGAGGATCAGACACACCGCTTCGCGTGGCTGCCCTTCGGCGGTGGTGCACACAAATGCATCGGCATGCATTTCGGCAACCTCGAGGTAAAGGCAATCCTTCATGAAATGCTGCGTACGTTCACGTGGAGCCTGCATCCGGACTACAGGGTCCGCTGGGACAATACATCGTTGCCCATCCCGGTAGACGGGCTACCGGTTTCGCTGCGCCGCCGATGACGAACGGCCCAGAGGAGTACCTTGAGTGCAGCAGGGACGATGCATCCGTACCGCAGTGCGCCAACGCATCAGATGCAACGCCGGTGCCGTCTCCAACGACCCGTACCGACGTCGTCGCGGTTGCCGAGCGTGCTTGCTGCCTGCCAACGGCAGTGCTCTTGACCCCGACTGTGCAGCGGCCGAGATTCCGGCGCGACGGGGATTCGCCGACATTCGTAACCACTTGCATACCCACCCCCTGCGTGACCGGACGGTCGGTTGTGATGTGGGGTCGTCTGTCACGGCCGCAGGAAGTGTTCCTCTATGACTACCGGGATAAGGCAACAGCGGCCTTTGATCACGCAAACGGTGGCCGGTTCGGCGTCACGCCAATCGAATCCACGACGCGCAGGAAGCGCTATCTCGCGAACGTGCCGGGGATGGTTCACAGTTTCCTCGGAGTACCGCTTGCGACCGAAGCTCTTTCGAGAATCCTGTTGGCCCACATCCGTCGGCACATTTCGCGCCGCACACGGCCATCTATCACCGTGTCACCCTTACTCCCCGGCATTTTCGCTACCCAGCTCGAAATGAGGATTCCTGAATGAAGAGCACGATGCAAAACGTTCCGCTGACGGTCAGATCTATTGTCAAGCACGCAAGCTCGATCCATCCCGACAGCGAGATCATCACCCCCGCCGACAACGGATACCGGAGAACGACATATGGCCGGCTTGGTCGCCGGGTTAATCAGCTGGCCAATGCTTTGCATGGTCTCGACATCGTCGCGGATGAGCGAGTCGCGACCTTTCAGTGGAACAACCAGGAACATTTGGAAGCCTACTGCGCCGTCCCGTCAATGGGTGCGGTCTTACACACCTTGAACATCCGACTGACACCAGAGCAGCTGGGCTACATCGCCGACCACGCCGACGACAGGGTCGTCATCACCGACGCATCTCTTTCGCCGGTCCTGGCGAAGGCTCTCCCGGCGATGCCATCAGTGCATACCGTGATCGTCGCTGGAAAGGGAGATCTCGGGCCGCTAGAGGCCAGTGGCAAGGTGGTGCTGCGCTATGACGATCTGGTCGCTGCGCAGGACCCGGAGTTCGATTGGCCAGAAGTGGACGAGAGATCCGCGGCCGCGATGTGCTACACCAGCGGCACGACCGGCAACCCGAAAGGCGTTGTCTACAGCCATCGTTCTGTCTATCTGCACTCATTGACTGGATGCACCCCCAATGCCCTATCGATTGGCGAAACCGATCGTGTATTGCCGATCGTGCCGATGTTTCACGCAAATGCCTGGGGCCTGGTCTATTCAGCGTTGATGGCTGGGGCCGACCTGGTACTCCCAGACCGCAACCTGCAGGCCGCACCGTTGGTGGCGATCATCGAGGACACACAGCCGACGATCGCAGGTGCGGTGCCCACCATATGGAATGACGTTTCGCAGTTTCTCGAATCGGAGCCCAGGCACGATATTTCGTCGCTGCGGCTGGTCGCCTGCGGTGGATCAGCCGTACCGCTGTCGCTGATTCGGCAGTTCGAGAACGAGTTCGGTGTGCCCATCGTCCAGGCGTGGGGTATGACAGAGACTTCACCCTTGGCCACAGTGGCGCGACCACGCAGCGGGATCGACGGGCCACAGCGCTGGGAGCAACGCGCCAGCCAGGGCCGCCCAACCTGCGGAGTCGAGATCCGGCTGCGCGACGAGAACGGCAACACCCTGGGCTGGGACGGCCGCTCCGTCGGTGAGATCCAAGCCCGCGGCCCTTGGGTGACCGGCTCGTATTTCGGTGATGACGGCTCCGACAAATTCGACGAAGGCTGGTTATGCACCGGTGACGTGGGCCGCATAGATGCGCACGGTTTCCTCACACTCACCGACCGGGTGAAAGATGTCATCAAGTCCGGCGGAGAATGGATATCGTCGGTGGAGATTGAGAATCTCCTCATCGCCCATTCGGCCGTCCATGAAGCCGCAGTGATCGCTATACCTGACGAGAGGTGGCAGGAAAGACCGCTTGCGCTGATCGTCGCAAAATCACAAGCGAACCCCGATATCGCTGAATTGCAAGCCTTTCTGAACGGCAAAGTCGCCAAATGGTGGGTTCCTGACCACTGGGCCTTCGTAAGCGAGATTCCGCGCACCAGTGTGGGCAAGTACGACAAGAAGCTGCTCCGGGCCCGGCATCACGCCGGCGAATATCAGGTCCACGTCTGCGGATAACCAGGCCGGCAGCCATTACATCCTCCAACGAAAGGAACCTCAATTGATGGTCAAATCCCCTTGGATGACTCCCGAACTCGAGTCGCTTCGCGAGCTAGCGGCCAAGTTCCTGTCAACTGAACTGCAGCCCCACGCGGAACGTTTCGCGGAGCAACACCAGGTGGATCGGTCGCTGTGGAAACGAGCTGGTGAACTCGGCCTCCTGTGCATGTCCATACCCGTCGAATACGGCGGCGGCGGCGGCACGTTCGCGCACGAAGCAGTCCTACTCGAAGAACAAGCCAGAATAGCCGACAGTTCTTGGGGCGCTGGTCTGCACAGTGGCATCGTGGCGCACTACATCCTGCAGTACGCACGCGAAGAGCTGAAGCAGAAGTGGCTACCTCTGATGGCCTCTGGCGACCTGATCGGTGCCATCGCAATGACCGAGCCAGGCACCGGCTCCGATCTGCAGGGCGTCAAGACACGTGCTGTCACCGATGGCGACCAGTACGTCATCTCTGGTTCAAAGACCTTCATCACCAACGGTCAGCAAGCAGACCTGATCGTTGTCGTTGCCAAGACCGATCACACACAGGGGGCCAACGGCATCTCGCTGATCGTCGTCGAAGCTGATAGCCCGGGATTTCGGCGGGGGCGTGTGCTGAGCAAGATCGGCCAAAAAGGGCAGGACACCTCGGAACTTTTCTTCGACGATGTACGCGTGCCGAAGTCACATCTGCTCGGAGATGAGGAGGGTCAGGGCTTCATCCAGCTGATGACTCAGCTGCCCCAGGAACGCCTGATTGTCGCCGTCGGGGCGGTTGCCGCCATGGAATTGGCGGTGCAGCAGACGATAAAGTACACGCGCGAGCGAGAAGCGTTCGGCCGACCAATCTTCGGCTTCCAGAACACAAAGTTCACACTCGCTGAGGCCGCAACCGAGACGCGTATCGCGCGCGTTTTTCTCGATCACTGCATGTGTCTTCACCTGCACGGCGAACTTGACGTGCCAACGGTCGCGATGGCCAAATGGTGGACGACCGAGCGGGCGATGAACGTTCTGGACCAATGCATGCAACTGCATGGCGGATACGGATACATGACCGAATACGCGATCTCGCGCCTCTGGGTCGACCAGCGCGTGCAGAAGATCTACGCGGGAACCAATGAGGTGATGAAGGAAATCATCTCCCGCTCCCTCTGACATGACACCCCGGTCGTCGAGCACACGTCGGGCGCGGTGGGGAAAGGACTCTCAATGAAGATGTCAAGCCGCTGATTTGGTGATCGGGGGTGAATCAGGTTGCCAGGTGCGGTCACGGATGAGCGCGTAGAGGACATTGGTGCGTCGCCGGGCCAGGCAGATGGTGGCGGGGATCGGCCGTTTTCCTTCGTTTCGTTTGCGCTGGTAATAGGCCTTGGAGTGGGGGTCGCATCGGATGGCGGTCAGCGCGGACATGTACATGACCCGGCGCAATCGTCAGCTGTAGCGCTTGGGCGTGTGCAATCGTCCGGTGCGTTTTCCCGAGTCCCGGGAGACCGGAGCCAGACCGGCCCAGGCGGCGAGTTGGTCGGCCAAGCCGATCAACGCTGGGTCACCAACTGCGGCGAGGAATTCGGCGCCGAGCCGGAAACCCATGCCGGGCATGCTGGTGATCACGTCGGCTGCGGGATAGCGGCGAAATCGGTCCTCGATGTCGGTGTCGGTGGACTTGGTGCGGTCATCGAGGGCAACCACCTCCCCAGCCAGTTCGGCGACGAGTCCGGCGGCCACTTCTTCTCCTGGCAGGCGCACCGTCTGCGATTTTGCGGCCGCCACCGCTGCGGCAGCGATCATCGCCGCATTACGTACCCCGGCATCAACGAGCATCTTTGTTATTCGCGAAACACCGCTCTGGCGAATAGCTTTCGGTCGCTGATACCGCGTCAGCAGTACGACCCAGCCGCGGTCCTGGGTCAGTTGCGCGACCCGTTCCAACGCTGGGCATACTGCGGTGAGTTGTTGACGCAGCCGGTTGATTGTGCGGGTACGGTCAGCGACCAGGTCAGCGCGGTGGGCGGTGAGCATGCGCAGTTCGGTGATCAGGTCGTCGTCAGGGTGACCAGTTCACGGATCGGCTGTTCGTCATTGACGAGTCTGCGCGACAACACCACCGCGCCCTTATCGTCGACCACGCAGACCCACTGATGCTCCTTGCCGACATCCACACCAGCCCACAACTGGCCCGTCGTCATCGAACCTCTTTTCACTTGTCTACCAACATGATCCCCACGGACAACCTCGCCAGCATTTCCTTAAACAAGCGATCACATCGCAGATCTCAATCAGCATCACCCGGGCCTGGTGGGCCCTTCCTGGCGGCAGGAAAATCTGATCGTGGTCGCCTTGGTCGACGTCGTGGCCTCTTGGCGCGTTGGAGCCCGGCAATTAGCAGGACGCGGGGATGTTTTACAGGTTCCTGGAAGTGTTGCTTCGAGCACGAGTATCAGACTCTTCGGCTTTTCCCGTCCCCACCGGGCGGCCACGCCCCTGGTAGCGGCGACAGGAAGGTCCCGGTGATGGATGTGCTGCACGAGCGATGCGCGGGCATCGATATCAGTAAGGCAGATGTGAAGGTGTGTGTTCGCACGCCGTCGCGGAACAAGCAGCGTCACAGCGCGGTTCGGACGTTTTCGGCGATGACAGGTGATCTGCTGGCGATGCGGGACTGGCTGATCGCCGAACAGGTGACGGTGGTCGGGATGGAAGCCACCGGGCCGTATTGGAAGCCGGTGTTTTATCTGCTGGAGGACCAGATGCGGTGCTGGCTGCTCAACGCTCAGCACATGAAGGCGGTTCCGGGTCGCAAGACCGATGTGATGGACGCCGAGTGGATCGCCAAGCTGATCGAACACGGTCTGGTGCGGCCCAGCTTCGTGCCGCCACCGCCGATCCGGCGGCTGCAAGATCTGACCCGGTATCGCACCGCGATCGTGCGCGACCGCGGCCGCGAGGCCCAACGACTGCACAACATGCTCGAAGACGCCGGGATCAAGCTCACCTCGGTGGTCTCCGATGTGCTGGGCAAGTCCGGGCGTGCCATGATCGAGGCGCTGATCGCCGGTGAGCGTGACCCCCATGCGCTGGCCGAGCTGGCGTTGGGCCGGTTGCGAGCCAAGAGCGCCACGTTGATCGAGGCGTTGACCGGACGGTTCGAAGAGCACCACGCGTTTCTGGCCCGGACCATGCTCGACCGCATCGACACCGCAACCGCCATGGTGGTTCGCCTCGACGAGCGTATCGCCGCACTGATCGAGCCCTACGGGCGCGAGATCGAGCTGCTGGCCACCATCCCCGGAATCAGCGCGACGACCGCACAGGCGATCCTGGCCGAAATCGGTGCGGACATCACCCAATTCCCTAGTGCCGGGCACCTGGCATCGTGGGCCGGGATCTGCCCGGGCAACCACGAATCGGCCGGCAAGCACACCGCGGGCACCACCCGTCCTGGCGATCCGTGGCTCAAAGGCGTCCTAGGCCAGGCAGCAATCTCAGCTGCCCGCGGTAAGGACACCTACCTAGGCGCCCGCTACCGACGTCTGGTCATCCGCCGCGGACGTGCCAGAGCCCTTGTCGCGCTGCAACATTCCATGCTCATCGCCATCTGGCACATGTTCACCACCGATACGCCCTACCACGACCTGGGCGCCAACTACTTCCTCGACCGCGCCGCCAAGACCACCGCCACCAGAAGACTCATCGGTCAACTCAACCATCTGGGCTACCAAGTCACCCTCAACCCGTTGGGAGCCGCTTGAATCACCAAACAGCCTATTGCACGTCGATTTTCGTATTAGCGGCCCGAGGAAGTAGAGGCAGGCCGGGCGGCCAGTCCTTTCAAGCCGCGCCCACGGGTCGACAACGAATCATGCAGCCTCACCCGACCCACCCGGGTCACAGCACACCGTAACAACACGAAGTAACTGCAACTACGAACTTAAGGACAATCATGACCCGTGCACAAGCGCCCTACCGGCACGAACGGGGCGGCCACTGCGGATCAGGTGCGCTTCGCGACCTCACCGAGTGGGCGGGACTGCGGTGGATTGCCCACCCACCCACCGAGGGACTCGTTTTCGCGCTCAGCGGGGGACTGGATTTCTCATATGTCCGCTCAAATGCATTGCTCCCGCCGATCTACCTGGTTGGCCGAGGGGCTGATCTAGAGGAGAACTTTCTGACCAACCTGGGCGCCCGATTCGAGGTGCGCTCCACCGATGACCCCGATCTGGGCTGGAAGTGGGTTACCGACCAGATCGACCACGGCACGCCGGTGATGGTATGGGCTGATATCGCCGAGCTGCCATACTTGCGGGCACAATTGAGCATGAGCCGTCACGACATCGTCATCGCCGGCTACGACGACGATCAGCAGATCGCCTACGTCGTCGACAACGACCGGGACACAACTTCAGGCCGTTCCTTACGAAAACCTCCGCAGGGCACGATCTTCGACCGGCTTTCCGGTGCCGACACGCCACACCACCTACGCTGTCGATTGGCCCGCTGAGCCACCAAGTCTGGCACCCATCGCTGGAGCGGCTCTGACACGAAGCGCCGAAGCGCTGGCCACCACGATCGAAACCGCACCAATCGCCGTGACGGTGGACGCCGCGGCGCTGGGCAACGACACCGGCGGTGTGAAGGTCTTCGCCGATGACCTAGCAGTGTGGCCCGAGGTATTCGATGACGAGACCCTTGAATCGGCCCTAATCACCCTCAGCGCGCTCATCGAGAAGGCTGGCACAGGTGGCGGACTGTTCCGCAGGCTCCAAGCAGACGGCTTGCAGGAAGTCGCGGACTTACTCGATTGTGACACTGCGGCAGCAGCGGCTGATGCGGCCCGAAATGCCGCACACATGTGGACCGAGGTGGCGGCTGCTGCCTACGACTCCAGTGCGTCAGTCAGGCGTAGGGCGGCGGCAACGGCAGAGATGGCCATAGAGCTTCCTCGTGCCGAAGAGGAGCTCACGGAGGCACTCAGACTGGCCGGTGCAACACTGCTCGACAGCGGTGATGGCGTACGCGGCGGGACCTGATCCTATCGGGTTCACCGACCATGCACCCAGTCGGCGGTGCGGCTCTACTCACCCACCGCTCCTTTCGACACCGGCCACCGTGCGCCTACACGTCATCGGCAAGTGCAATGCCAATTCGCACAGTGTGGTGCCCGTGCAGTATCGTCAGTGGTCCCGTCACGCATTCCACACACGCGGTGCGCTTGAGCTATCACGAACTCGTCTCGCGTGATTGCGCCACAGCACCCGACGGGCAGCGCTGAGAACGTCGGTGATGCCCAAGTGCAGGCACGCTGCATCCACCTACCAAACCATCGGCAGCGACAGAAAACCCCGGATGGGCCCGGATCGCAGCCGGATTGCACTGTCCAAATCTACCTCCCAGTCCGGTACCCGAACGAGAAAGGCGCCCAGTGCGATTCGTGCCTCCATACGTGCGAGCGCGGCCCCCAGACAGAAGTGGATCCCCCGACCGAAAGCGACTTGGTGTTCGGGTCGACGATCGATGCGGAAAGCATCAGGATCTGCGAACACGCGTTCATCACGATTGGCCGACCCGAACAACAGCAGCACCGAATCACCGGTTGCCATTTTCGTGCCGTGCAGCGTGATGTCACAGAGTAGGGTCCGGGCAAGTCCCTGCACAGGAGAGTCATAGCGAAGTAATTCCTCGACAGCGGTGCCGAGCAGCGACGGGTCGGCAGCAAGCCGGTGGCGGCTCTCGGGGTAGTGCGCCAACACCACAATCGCATTGCTGAGCAGATTGGTGGTGGTCTCGTGGCCGGCGATCAATAACAGTAGGCAGAACCCGAGAAGTTCGTCGTCGGTCAGTTGCTTGCCGTCGATCTCGGCCGTAACCAGCGCCGACATCAAATCCTCGCGCGGGACTCGGCGGCGCTCGGCGAGGAAGTCGGCGAAATATGCATACACCGCGGCAGCGGCAGCCAGTCCTGCCCCGGTACCGCTTCGGGCGGGATTCGACTGGATGAGCGCAGTAGACCACTGCCGGAACTGGTCCCGGTCCTCGCGAGGCACGCCGAGCAGATCGGCGATCACCATCGCCGGGAGCACACCGGCGTAATCCTTCACAAAGTCCGCCGATTCAGCGCCCTGGTCGAGCAGCTGGCATAGCCGGTCGGCCAAATCCTCGATTCCATCGCTGAGTGCGGCGATGCGCCGTGAGGTGAACGCCCTGCTCACCAGGGCGCGGAGCTGATCATGGCGAGGAGGATCCATTGTGATCATCATCGGCAGAAACCACTCAACGAAACTCGATCCCGGTGGGGTGGGGAAGATACCGTTCGCCGACGAATGGCTGTGGTGATCCAGCAAGGCGGTCGTGACATCGCGGTGGCGACTGAGCACCCAGCTGTGGGAGTCCTCCGCACGAAACACAGGGGCCTCGTCGCGCAGCAGCCGGTAGGTTGGATAGGGGTCATCGATGATGTCCGCGTCGAACGGATCGTAGCGAAGCTGCGCCTCGGACATCGGCGTCTCCTCCCACGGCACTTGGCAGCGAACTGGGTTCGCAGAGATTCTTGGGTAACTGTGCGGCGCTGAGGGTTCTATCTCCGCGATTACTGCATCACCACCGCCCAGATTGCTGCTCATCAGTTACGTCACACGCGAGGGCGAGAAACTTCGCGCCCTGCCTGGACGATGAGATGTGAGGTTTCTTTGGCGCGCACGGCGCCGACGTCGCGCCCCCGCCGACGGGCAAGCTCCACGCCGATAGCGCGACCGATCCCGCTACCCGTTCCGTTAACCACCGCGCTGGCCATCAGGGTCGGCGCCCTCGCGCGCCGAGAGTCAACAACCTCAGCAGCCCTTGTTCGGCTCCGATGACTTCACCGGGAAGACCTTTGGTGCGGGCACGGGCAGCCGGTGTTGCCAGCCGCAATTGTGGGCGCATGCCACCAGCTTGACCTCATGCTTCGTGTCTTGTCAACACGTTTGAGGAAGGCCGGCGTGGCCGGCCGCGTTGAGTCGCCTCGTCGCATCCTCTGGACCCTGAAATACCCTTGCGTGGTTGACGATTGGTGTGCAGGCTCGGGGCTTTGTTAGTCAGTCTGAATGCACTGCGAAAACTCGGACCACGTAGCAGAATCGGGTCGTGAATCAATTCCGGCACGGATCTAGGCGACGGCGTCCAGGTTTCCACCCGCGATTCGCATAACCACCCGACGTAGCTGCTGGGCGCGCGGCTATCGGGTGGGGGCGCAATGGGTGATGAGTTCGCGGATATTGTGTTCGACGCGTTCAGGTGAGACGCCCACCGACGGTGGGTAGAGCATGATGTGGTCGAGCACCGCTTCGTAGCGGCGGAGCCCCTCGGGGACCTGGCCGGCGTTTCCGGCGACTCCCATTGCATCGATCATGTCACCGGTGACGGCGTCGAACATCGACGGAAAGTCCCTGCGCGCGAACGCTTCTCGAATGACGCGTCCCTGTTCGCCGAACCCGCAGAAATCCAGCAGCGGCTCATACGTCCTGACCGCCGCGTAGAACGCGATCTGCTGAGCGATCTCTGCGGCGCGCCATGTCGATGTCGTCGTGGATCGAGCACATGACCATGGAGATGATCTCGAAGTCCGCGACGTCGCGCCCGGTGTGGGCGGCGCCCTTGGCGACGGCGGGCCGTACGACCTCCTCGACGTAGGCCGTGGTGAACAGCGGATGCCCGGCCACGCCGTCGGCGACCCGGCCGGCGGCCTCGCACATCCGCGCGCGCACTGCGGCGGTCATGATGGGGATCTCGCGCGGGGGAGGTTCTACCGGTCCGCTCGGGACGAGATTCATGCGGTAGAAGCGGCCTTCATGGCGCACGGGGCCCTCGTGGAGGTTCCAGATACGGCGGATGAGCGGCACCAGCTCTTCCATTCTCAGCGCGGGGGCGCTCGTGTCGCCCACGCTGTGCCAGTCGCTCATCGTGCGTGCAGTGCTGTTGCCGATGCCCAGCACAATCCGTCCGATCGACAGCTCGTCGAGATCGCGTGCTTCGGTGGCCAGCACCAGCGGGCTGCGTCCCACGCCGTAGAGGATCGACGACCCGATACGGCAGTTGGCGGTCGCCGACCGCGTGTAGAACTCCGACGCCCACACGGTGTCGAACCCCGGTCGGCGGCCGCTGCAGTCGCCGTCATCGCCGCGAGGTCCGGCGTGAGCACCGAGAGCCCATACGTGCTCACGCCGAGCACCCGACCGCCAGGCCGCTAAATCGCCTGATCGTCAGCAGCATGGAGCGTGTTGACCATGACGAACCCAGCGGGCTTGACGGCCTCCCGGACGGGACCCAGGGCGTGGTCCTCAGTCCTCGACATGAAGGGCAGCGGTCGGGCAACTCGCGACGGCATCCTCGATCAGCGCGCGGTGGCATGCCGCCGGATGCGGGTCGAGGATGTTGAGTTCGCCGGCGTCGTTGATCTCGAAGAATTCCGGGGCCAGGCCCTCGCACGCGCCGATGGACGAACAACGATTACGGTCGACGGTGATCTTCACGGCAGCCTCGCTTCGTGGGGGTGAATTGGACCGGTAGATGGTTCACACCGTGGAAGAAGGTGCTGACGGTGTAGCTGGGCGGTCCGCAGACCTCGATGTCGGGCAAGCGGTGCAGCAGTTCCCGGAACAGCGCGGCGAGCTGTTGGCGGGCAAGTTGATTGCCGAGGCAGTGATGTATTCCTCCGCCGCCGAAACTCACATGCGGGTTCGGGTCGCGTGATAGATCGAACTTCTCCGGATGGGTGAATACGGTTTCATCCCAGTTGGCCGAGCTGTAGAAGAGGATCACCTTGTCGCCCTCGGCGATCTCCTGGCCACCCAGTAGGCAGTCACGGGCACTGGTACGGCGAAACGTCATGATCGGCGTGGCCCAGCGCACGAACTCCTCGACGGCTCCCGCGATCCGCCCCTCGAAGTCCTCCATCAACCACGCGCGTTGACCTGGGAAATCGGTGAGCGCCTTCATCGCGTGGCTGGTGCTCTGCCGGGTGGTGTCGTTGCCGGCGATATTCAGCAGCCCGAAGAAGGAGACAATCTCGTCGTCGGTGAGCTTCTCGCCGTCGACCTGGGCATGCACGAGGCTGGTCATCAAGTCGTTCCCCGGTGCGGCGCGGCGGGCCGCAATGATCTCCTGCGCGGCCTCACGCAGGAACGCCATCGACTGGAAGAGCCGGGGAAGAACCTCGTTGTCGCCCATGACCTCCGGGTCACTCCACCCGCCGGCGAAGCGGGACTCCGCGGCGAGGTCGCGACGCATCGATTCGGGTACACCCATCATGTCGAAGATGTTGTGCATGGGAAGCAGCGCCGCGCATTCGTCCACGAAATCCGCCTGCCCGCGGGGCGCCAGGTCGTCGACGACACGTTTGGCGTTCGCGTGGATCTGGTCGCTGATACGCCGCATCTGCTTGGGCGTGAAGGCAGAGGCCAGCAGTCGTCGGATCTTGGTGTGGCGTGGCGGATCCATCGCGATGAACCCCTGAGCGCTGTCGAGCAACTCCTGGGGAATCGATTCCATGACGATGCCCTGCCCGGAAACGAAGTCGTCATGGCGCCTGGTCGCCTCGACGAGCAGCGGGTGGGTCACCACCGCCCAGAACCCACGATCGTTCTCGTCGTCGATCATCGTGTGCTCGACGCGGGGGTGCCAACTGACGGGAGCGCGCCGGCGCAACTCGGCGTATGTGTGCTCACGGTCTGCGGCGGTGCCTGCCCAGAACGCCGTCGAGGAGAGATCGACGGAGTCGTAGGCCCGGGTGGCCGAGGCCTCGGGATCTACCGATTCGTCGACAGTCATGCCTGCTCCTAAAAGTTGCGCTGGCTGGCTACACTCGATTCTTTACACTCGCCACCAATTAGTCAATATCAGAACAAAAGACCTTTTCTGTTAATCGACCGGGGCCGCGGCGGCATCGACTCCCAGGTAGCGCAGCGCCACCCGCGAGATACGGCTGCCGGTCGTCTTCGCGTCTGCGGCGGGAAGCACCACGTGGCTGACCGTGAGCCTTACCAGGGCATCGACCATGTCGGTGACATCGCCTGTCTCGAGGTCGGGGAAGTGTTCGCTGAACCACTTCACCAGGGCCGCCGAGCACAACTCCAAGAGCGACGCCGACGTCGGCAACAGCGGCAACACACCGGTGGCCGCGACATCGTCGGTGGACCGGTTCGACGTCAACACCGCCTTGAGAAGGGGGCTGGCCTCGGCCTCTTCCAGGGTGTAGCGCACCGCGGCAGTGATGCCGGCGCCAACGTCGCCGATGTATTCATCCAGCACGGCGCGGATGCCGTCGAGGAAGCGTTCGCCTTCCCGCACGACCAGCGCGTCGCCGAGCCCCTGCTTGTCGACGAACTCCTTGTACAGGGTCGGACGTGACACACCGACCAGTTCGGCGATCTCGCTCATGCGCACGCGTTCCCAGCCCTTCTCGATGGTCAGCGCGCGCGCGGCGATCAGCACCTGTTCGCGCATGTGTCGGCGGAAGGACATGCGAAGCGATTCACTCGACATGATGAGCAGGATAGGCGCCGGTGATGTCCGGTCAGGCGCCTCGCACGGAATCAGATAGTGCGGTCGAGGAACTCGATGACCGCTTCGGTGAACGCATCGTTGTTGTCGCCGGCGACCATATGTCCGGTTCCGCCCACGTTGACGATTTCGGCGTGCGGGACCAACTCGAGGAATTCCTCCACACTCTCCTGGGAGACGACATCCGACAGTGCGCCGCGAACCAGCAGTGCCGGCGCGGTGATGCCGCGGGCACCTTCGACGAGCAATTCGCCGATGGCGTCGAATTCCTCAGTACCGTTCGCCGAATCCTGCTGCAGGAAAGCGAAATTGGAGTTGACGAACGCCGGATCCCAGCGCCAGATCCAGCGGCCGTCACTTCGCCGCTGCAGAACCTTGTGCAGGCCCTCCACATTGTCGGGCCGGGCACGATGCGGGTTATAGCCGGCGATCACGTCGGCGGCGTGGTCGAGCGTAGGGAACCCGTCGGGGTGCGCGGCCATGAACGACACGACGCGGCGTGCCCCGCGAAGTTCCATTCGTGGCGTGATGTCCACCAGCACGATCGCCTTCCACAGATCGGGCGATGCGAGAAGGTGCGTGCCCAGAATCGTCATGCCGCCCAGAGACGCTCCCACGACCGCAATCGGAGCGTCAGGACTGACGTGTGCCCGCACCGAGATCAGATCAGATGCCAGCTGATCGACGTGGTATCGCCCATCGCTGTCCCAGTCACTGTCGCCGTGGCCGCGCGCGTCATAGGCGACGACGTGGTAGCCATGCGCGTGTAATCGGCGCGCCGTGGCCGCCCACGCGTGACGATTTTGACCACCGCCATGCAGCAGGACGACCGCAGGACGGTCGGAGTCGTGGCAATAGCAGTCCGCCGCCAGGGTGATGCCGTCCGCGGCGCGGATACGCTCCTGGATGACGCTCATCGGCTGCTATCACCACCGCCGACACCAGCGCACGGAGCCGCCGCCGTCATGACCCAGCCGCCTTGGCAGACACGATGGTCACGCTGCCTTGGGCCGCGCAGACAGGCACGCCGTGGTTGCTGATATCGATCCGTGCCACACCGGTGCGCCTGCCCAGCGAAACGATGTCGGCCACGGCGACGCAGACCCCGCTTGACACCGGGCGCAGCAGGTTCACCTTGAACTCCGTGGTCGCCACCCATGACCCCGATGGAATAACCGGATAGAACAGCACGCCCAGGCAGTGATCCACCATCGCCGACAGGCATCCGCCATGAAGGTTGCCAAATGGTGTCAGCAGATCCGGGCGGGCGTCCATCTCGGCGATCAACCGGCCCGCGACGAGCTCGGTGTGGCGGAACCCGAGGTAGGTCGTGAGTCCGCCCGCGCTCGCCGCTTCATCGAGCAGCGTCTCGGCGATTCGTTCATCGAATTGAAAAGAGTCCACTCCCACCCCCGGAGCATTCGTGTCGGCCATGTTTGAGACATTACTCCTCACATGTTGCATCGATACAGGGCCCAATCGGGGCCAGTATCGGCGGGAGCAGAAAACTTCGCAGGAAGGCCTTCAGCCCGTCGGGGCTGCGCCGCCGGGGACCTTGAACCGAGAGCAGGCTCAAGATGATCCGCAAAATCCACTCCGCGGCGTCGTCCACGGAAACCCCCGGCTCCAACTGGTCCCAGTACGCGGCGAACACAGGCCGCAAAAAGGCCGTGACAATTTCGAACAACGAAACCGAGGTGTCCCGGGGTAGGCCGACACTGGCGAGATCGTCACCGCTGCCAAACACCAGACCGATCGTCGGCTCACGGTTGGCAGCGCGGACTGTCACTTCCACGAATTCCACAACAGCAGAGCCCAAGTCGGGTTGTCCGACGATGCGGCCACGCACGCGCTCGAGATAGCGTTCGGTCACTCTGAGGATGACGCCCGCCACGACGGCCTCCCGACTGGAAAAGTAGCGGTACACAGTGGCCCGAGAGACGCCGGCCTGGCTTGCGATGTCCTCCATGGTCGCCCCCGGCAACCCCTTGTGCTCAAAGCATGCCTCGGCGGCATCGAGCAGGAGGTCTCGAGCCGAGTCGCGATCCACCGGCGGCGCGCTGCCCCACCGCAACGATTTCTTCCTCACGTGGCTCAGTATGCGTGTCCGATCACCGGGCACTCGCCAATCTGAACGTTGCCCCCTCCAGCCCGACATGACACTAGCGAGAGTATGTCGCTTTCATGTGGCATCCCGAACATGGCCGGGTTTCCGCGCCCGATCCGCGACCGCGGTCGCCATCTGATCGTGTGTAGCGACAAGATCGGTGTGGCGACATTAGGCCCACGGGAACCGGATTGGGATGCTCGACCTCGCAGAAGCCCGCCTGCGCGCGGCTCGATCGGGAATCCCAGAAGGGATGGCCGCGCTGTCGGTGTTTCGGATCGCGCTGCACCAGCCGGGCGTGGCGGCGGCACTATACATTAAGCGAACGCCTTCGTCGACAAATGTGCGAATCGAACCCTTGCGTCCGGGATGCGGCCGACGGTAGCGTACGCAGCGTGGGGTACCAGAGGTACTAGCTACTGTTTGTTCGGCAATGATCCTATGCACCGGTGGACAGGGCGTCCTGGTCGATCGTCTGAGGGGTCGATCGACAGACGAAGAGCGGCAATGCCAATGGCAGCGAAGGCGCCTGTCGCGAAGACCAAGCAACCAAGATCGGCGTCCCCGAAGACTCGCCGGATACGGTTTCAATTCGGTGAGCCGGAACCCGGGCATCAATCGGCGCATGACGCAGCCGTTTTCCTTGAAGAGGCTAGAAAAGCTCGGGTCTCGCCTGGTCGACATATTCGGCGCGTCACGCCCGCCCGGCCGGGATGATCGCGGGGCAGACCCCGACGTCGCCCCCGTCGCGACGCGGCGATAGGCCGGCATGCCCCCCACCCGCGACTACCAGCCGCTCAACAACACCTCCTATGTTGAGCGCTCGCGCAGGTGCTCGCGACTTCCAGGCGACGATCCTCGCGCGAGACCACCAAATGCTGGACAAGGTGCCAATGGTTGGTGCCGGGGCGGTGACCTGCGGAGCAGGCGCTCGACCGTGGCTGCCAGCCTATGCGACGAACTCGTGAAATGGCGTACAGCGTGGTGCGGGCGACCTTGAAGCGTTTGGTGGCTGCCTCGATGGTGACGGCTCCGACCCCTGCGGCGCTAAGAAGGATCGCATCCGCACCCAGCAATCGGTGCGCGACCGGATTCGCCTCGGGGGCAATGTCGCCGCCATCATTTTTTACCTCGCGGTCGATCCTCAGGCGATGTCGCCCGGGTTCTGGAGCAGTTGTGGTACTACAGTAGCGGAGCGAAACTGATCGTACTGGGGGTGGGGGTTGGCCGACAGCGCGTCACAGCGGGCGCGGTTGCCGTCTCATACGTCGACGCGCACGAGGCGCTCCCGCACGCGGGCGCGTCGTCGCGACGCGATCTTGGATGCGACGTTGACGGCGGCGGCAACAGGTGGCTACGACGCCGTGCAGATGCGAGAGGTGGCCGACCGGGTGGGCATCGCGGTGGGCACGTTGTACCGATATTTCCCGTCGAAGACGCAGCTGCTGGTGTCGGCCCTGACCCGTGAGTTCCAGCGACTCGACGCAGCCTGCGATTGGTCCATCGGCGCCACGCCCCAGCGGCGACTGGCAAGGCTCACCTCGCGCCTGCATGACGACTGGCAGCGCGATCCCCAGCTGACTGAGGCGATGACGCGGGCGTTCGTGATCGCCGACACCGCCGCCGCCAGCGCGGTCAACCAGGCAGCCAACGTGATCGAACAACTTCTCGCCACAGCGCTCGCCGGCGGCGATCCCACCGACCACCACCGTCAGATCGCCGGTCTGATCGCCGATGTGTGGCTGGCCAACTTGATCGCTTTCATCAGCAACCGCGCCACGGCGGCACAAGCCCGTGACCACATCGACCGCGCCGTACAGCTGCTGCTGTCCGATAACGCCACCAAGAATTGTCGCGAACGCTACTTCGAGTAGCGAAGCGATACTGTTGTATTGTTAGGGGTAGCCGAATAATTGTGTCAAAGGAGTTCCCATGCTCAACCAATGGATCGGATGCTGCATGGTCCAGCGCATATCGCTGCAGGACGGCCTTGTTCTGAACCTCGATGGCTACAACGAGCTCGTCATCTCCGGTCGGCTTCGACTGACCCTGCCGCCGGTGGGCGCCTACCCTGCCTAGGTGTGATGTCCAGAGACGTTGTCCCGTTTCGGGTCGGTGAGCCTGTGTGACAGAGAAGGCCTCCGGTTGTGAAGTGGAGCTGTCAAGGAACCGCTTCGCCAACCAGGAGGCCTTCGTGTCCCACGCTAATGCTGCTTTGACCCCGCGCGCTCGATTGAGGCTTGCTCAACTCGTTGTGGAAAGTGGCTGGACCTACGCTTCAGCAGCCAAGATGTTCATGGTTGCACCGCGCACCGCCAAGAAGTGGGCCGATCGCTTCCGCGCCGAAGGGCCAGCTGGGATGGCCGACCGCAGCTCGCGCCCGCATACCTGCCCAGCCACAACCAAGCCCGGGGTCGTGCGCCAGATCGTGAAGTTGCGCTGGCGTCACCGGCTAGGCCCCGTTCAGATCGCTGGCCGTCTCAGCATGGCGGCCTCGACGGTGCACGCGGTGCTAAGACGGTGCCGCATCAACCGCCTATCCCGCATTGACCGCATCACCGGCGAACCGCTGCGCCGCTACGAGCATCCCCATCCAGGTGCACTGATTCACGTCGATGTCACCAAGTTCGGCAACATTCCCGACGGCGGCGGCCATAAGTTCCTCGGCCGACGACAAGGCCGGCTTAATAAACAGCAGACCGCCCACCGCACCGGCGATCGAGGCGACAGCACCAAGAATTGGCGTCCCAGGATCGGAACATCGTTTGTACACACCGTGATTGACGACCACTCCCGAATGGCCTACGCCGAGATTTGCACCGACGAGAAGGCTGCTACCGCGATCGGTGTACTGCAGCGCGCGGTGATGTGGTTCGCCGAGCGCGGCGTCATCGTCGAGCGAGTCTTGTCCGACAACGGGTCGGCATACATGGCCCACGCCTGGCGCGACGCCTGCGCCGAACTACACATCACACCCAAGCGCACTCGTCCCTACCGGCCTCAGACCAACGGCAAGATCGAAAGATTCCACCGCACCCTGGCCGACGGCTGGGCCTACGCCCGCCTATACGAATCCACCGCACAACGCGACGCCGCTCTACTGGGCTGGCTGCACTTCTACAATCACTGTGAGTCTTCGAGTGGCTGGTCTGGGACTGGCTGGCAGGGTTAGCGTCGGTCGCCTCGCTTCGGGTTGTGACTCTTACAATCATTCGCCCCGTTGGGTGCGTTTCGGTGGACTTGTCCAGCGCTGGGGCGGGCGGCCGACGCTGACCCGGCTCCACCTCGGTGACTTGATCAGAAGACTGCCCGTCCCCGCTGAAAGCGGATCGTGGCTCATCACAGTGCTGCCCCGAAGTGACTTCCATCCAGGCCGGCGCCGGCCGCTTTGGCGGCCGGATGTGTCCCGCCTATGGAAGGAACCCCCGCCACCATGACCATCGTTGCGCACGCCCACCCATTCGTCGTCGGAGTGGACACCCACGCCCGAACTCACACCCTGGCCGTCTTGGTAGCAGCCACTGGCGAACTGGTCGCCACCGAGCAGTTCCCAACCACCGATGCGGGCATGGACCGGGCTATCGCCTGGGCCGCGCGCCGCACCGAAGGCGAGTTGGCCACCCTGTGGGTCATCGAAGGCGTCGCCACTTACGGAGCCCACCTGGCTTCGGCAGCGAAGCAAGCTGGTTATGAGGTTGTGGAGGCGGCGGCCATGAACGCACGAGCCCATCGCGGGACTGGCAAATCCGACCCCTTCGATGCCCGCCGGATCGCAGCTTCGGCGGTGTCCCTTGAGCCTGAGGAGCTACGCCGCCCCCGAAGTGACGACGGTATCCGGGCTGCATTACGCATTCTTGTCACTGCCCGTGAGCACATGACGACCGAACGCACCGCAACTGTCAACGCGCTCACTGCGTTGTTGCGCGTGGCCACCCTGGGTATTGACGCCCGTAAGCCGTTGACCGCCAGCCAGATTGCTGAGGTCGCCCGCTGGCGCACCCGAGCCGAAGACCTCGTCAGCATCACTGCACGCGCCGAGGCAGTACGGCTGGCCAAGCGCGTGGTCGATCTCAACGAGCAACTCGCGACCAACCACACGCACATGATTGATCTCATCCACACCAGCAAGGCCGCTGAACTGCTCGACAAAACCGGCATAGGCCCAGTCACCGTCGCGGTCGTCTACACCGCCTGGTCCCACGCCGGCCGGGTCCGCTCCGAGGCCGCATTCGCCGCTTTGGCTGGCGTCAACCCGATCCCCGCCTCCTCAGGAAACACCGTGCGCCACCGACTCAACCGCGGCGGTGACAGGCGGCTCAACCGAGCCCTGCACATGGCCGTCATCACCCGGATGACCCACGACCCCGACACCAAGGCCTACGTCGAACGGCGCCGCGCAGAAGGACGCACCACCAAAGAGATCCGGCGCTGCCTCAAGCGCTACCTCGCGCGCCATCTCTACCGGACCCTCGAAAGACTCCATGCGGACCCAACCCACACCCCCAAGGCCGCTTGACAAGACATAGAAGAGTCCACCGAGCCCACTCCGCCATCGGAGGTCAGCCACCAGTCACACGACTGACCAACCTCCCTGGACATCACACCTAGGACGTGCTGATCGATCCCATCATGTCGAGCAGCACGAACGCCCGCTGCTGGACCTGGCCGGTTCGGTCTGCACAGACGCCTGCTGCGCCGACAACGGCGCGCTGCATCTTCGGTTTTCCCGCGGGCACCGCATCGATGTCGACCCGACCCGCACGCGGCCGCCTGGGAGCTCTACGGCAAGCGCCACGGTTATATGGCGTGCCTGCCTCGTGGCCGGGTCCGGGTGATCCGCCACGACATGCCCGAAGACGATGATGCTGGCGCCGTCGCAACAGGTTGCCAGCCCCAGACGGGCCGCGGCGCCGACCGGTTGGGAGTACAGCCGGGGGTCAGCCAACTGTCATAGCGAAGCGATGCCGATCTCTCATTGATGCCGGGGCTGCGCTTGATTACGACCTGCCGTGCTGCTCGAGCTGTCAGCGGCGATCAAAAACTGGGCGGCTGTTCTCCGTTGCTCCTCCGGTCGCTGGATATCCCGTTGGAGGACCGCATGACAGCCAGACGGCGCCTTACCAGACCTGGCGAAACCCCATACTCGAAGGGTGACGAGATCGGTGTATCTGGCGGCCTTCGCCCGAAGGGCCGGCTTCGCGGCGATGATGACGACCGCCATCGGTGAAGTGGGAGGCGTTTGCTGCACTGTGGGCCGTTTTAATTCGTGTGGCAATCAGCGTGTCGAATCCTCGGGTGTGCGCGCGAGGAACGCTCCGCTGAGCCGCAGCGCGTCGCGGGCTTCCGGCAGCACCCGGAACATGGCCTGAAAGACGTGGACCTGCCCGCGCCAGACCTGAAGCTGTGTCGCCGACCCCGCTGCTTGCATCCGATCGGCAAGCTGCCGTGCGTCGTCGAGCAACATTTCGCGTCCGCCGACCTGGATCAATGTCGGGGGCATCCCGGCAAGGTCTGCGTCGAGGACGCTGACCCGTGGGTCACTAGGGTCAGCTCCGGCAGTGTATAGAGCAAGCGCGCGCACAGCCGAGCGTGCCGACGCGAACGGGTCGCGCCGGCGCGCCTCTCGGGCCAGCGCAAGCCGGCAGGTCAAATCCAGCACAGGCGACATCAGCAGCATCGCATCGGGCATCGGCAGCCGGTGCGCGCGCGCCCCCAGCGAAGTAGCCACCGCAAGTTGTCCGCCCGCGGAGTCTCCGGCCACCGCCACCGTGCGGCTTGATCTGTGCCCGTTGTCATCGATCAGCCACCGATAGGCGGTGAGGGCGTCATCAGCGGCCGCCGGGTACGGATGTTGTGGCGCCAACCGATACCGGACCGCGAAGACCGGTCGCCCCGACGTGGCCGATAGTTCGCCAAGCAACCCGCGGTGTGTTTTCGGGGAACACATCGAGAACGCTCCGCCGTGCACGTAGAGGATGGGCGGATCATCCGGGTCGACTCCGGGAGCGATGATCCAGTCGCCGCGTACCCGATCGCCGTCTAAGCGCGTGTCGACCTGTTCCACACGTATTCCTCGGCGCGGCGCGGAGGCGACGAGGGCTGCGCGCAGCACCCGGTCTAAGACCGCGATGCCGCCGCGGTTAGCGGGAAGGACTAGCGTCAGCGGGCGGAGCAGGCCGCGGAGGGACGCGGCGACAGCAAAGCTAGCTAGGCTTGGGTCCCTGGGCGCTGAAACCGGTTCTAGCACGGCTTCACTCCCCGTTGGCGCTTACGCCACAGGAGCTTTCGAAACGATAGTCAGCCAGGTCGAATCTGCGGCTGCGCCAGACTGTTTCGATCGTCGTCGTTGGCCGTAGTGGAACATCGCCGTGCTTGTCGAAGTAGTAGCTATTCGCGCCGGCGCAGCCGCCGGCGTGCCAAAAGACTTGACGGTGCCGACGCTTGAGCATCTCTGCGAAGTAGCGTCCGTTGGCCTCCTGGGTTATCTCCACATACCTGGCGCGGCGGTCGCGAGCGTGCCGCAGGCATCGGAGGATGTGTGCGGACTGGGCCTCGATGAGGGTGAAGTAGGACGACCCGTTATACCCGTAGGGACCGAAGATCGAAAAATGATTGGGGAATCCGGGCACACTGACCCCCTCATAGGCTTGCAGCCGGTTGTCGTCCCACCACTGGGCGTGATCCCGTCCCCCGATACCAGTGAGCTTGTAGGTCGGCATGTTGTCCGGCTCCATGACTTTGAAACCGGTCGCCAAAACCAGCACATCGATTTCGTGTGCCGTGCCGTCAGCCGTGTGTACTGAGGTGCTATCTATATGGGTGATCGGGCTGGTCTCGAGGTGAACATTGTCGCGGTTGTATGTTGCGAGGTACTCGTTGTGGAAGCCGGGACGCTTACACCCGAGCGCGTAGCGCGGTGTCAGCTTGTCACGCACGATCGGGTCGATCACCTGTCGACGCATGTAGGCCAAAGCCGCGCGTTCAAGCACCGATGCCAAGGGTATGGCGCTGTAGTAGTGGGCAGCAACCGGAAAAGTGAGTTCGACGAATGACTGACTCGCCAGCCGCACCCCCAATTGACTGCCCGGCAGATGATCGAGTATCCGGCTGAAAAGGCGCGGCACGGCGACATCTGGTTTGGGCAAGCACCAGATCGGTGTGCGTTGGAACACGGTCAGCTCGTCGACCTCAGGCGCGATGGCGGGGATGACTTGCACCGCTGAGGCTCCTGTACCGATAACGGCAATGCGCTTTCTGCCCAGGTCCTCGTCGTGGTCCCACCGCGACGTGTGCATGGTTACGCCGGTGAAGTCTTTGACGCCGGGGATGTCCGGCCAGTTTGGCCGTGTCAACACGCCCGAGGCGTTAACGATGAACCGAGCCGTCAATTCCTCCCCAGACGAGGTGTTCAGGCGCCATAACGTCGAGCCTTCGTCGAAACGAGCTTCGGTAACCGTGGTGGAAAACCGGATTCGTGACCGCAGACCGTACTTTTCCGCGCAATGCTCTGCGTAGTTCCTCAGCTCGGTGCCCATCGCATAGGTACGCGACCAATCTGAGCGTTTCTCGAAGGAGAATTGGTAACTGTACGACGGGATATCGACCGCGATTCCTGGATAGGTGTTCCAATGCCACGTTCCACCCACATCAGTGGCTTCCTCGATGATGAGGAAGTCCGAGAAGCCGGCCTGTAGGAGTTTGATGCTCACGCCGATTCCGGAGAAGCCGGCACCGATCACAATGATCTCGTAGTCGGGCGCACCCGCACATTTCGTCACGTCTGTATGCTCCATCGAAGATGACCTGTCGCAATGGTCGCGGGTGGACCGGTCGGCCACTTACCCGACCAACCGGGGCCAAGCACGGCTCTTTTCTACTGCTTGGCTGTGCTCTTCTTGCGGCTCGGGGTCGACCTGTTGTGGGAAGTCTTCACCGCTGCGGATGCTCGCCGTGTCGTCACTTCCTTGTGTCGAGCAGGCCTCGAACTGCTCACGTAGTCATCCAGCTCAAATTTCGCCAGTTGTCGCACGAACTGCATCGCAAACCCCGGATACATAGTGCCGTTGTAACCGTCGTCGGTGAGATACCAACTCTTGCAACCCGAATTCCAGGTGGTGCTGGCCAGACGTCGTTGGATCTGACCGTGGTATTTCTTCTGGCGGTCCTCCCGAATATCGAGGGTCTTCAAGTCTTCGTCGATGATCACCTTGATCGCTTTGACGATGTAGTCGATCTCGGCTTCCATGTACATGAGCGCAGAGTTGTGTCCAGGGCCGGAGTTCGGGCCGAAGGTCAAGAACAGGTTCGGGTAGCCGGACACGTTCACACTCTTGTAGGCGTAGGCGCCGCGCGACCATTCGTTCCCGAGTTCCCGACCGTTCAAGCCCTTGATGGGAAACGGTGTGCCGGCCTTACACACATCGAAGCCAGTCGCGAACACGATGCAGTCAACTTCGTGTTCGATTGCATCGGCAGTCCGGATCCCGTTCGGCGATATCGTCGCGATGGGCCAGGTGATGAGTTTGCAGTTGTCGCGCTGCAGTGCAGGGTAATAGTCACTGGTCATCAGCATGCGTTTGCAGCCGGGACGAAAGTCGGGGGTCAGCTGTCGCCGCATCCACGAATCCTTCACCTGCCGACGCAGGTTCGCCTTCGCTGCCCACTGGATCGCTGTCGTGACCGGCGTATCCCACACGATGCCGACGGCCATAATCTCGTGCGCCCAGAACCACGCCTGACGAGCCGCCCTCTCCGAGGTTGGCAGTCGACGGAACGCAGACTTTGCCCAGCCGGGGTAGGAGAAATCTGGACGTGGAAACACCCAACCCGGGGTTCGTTGGAAGACCTTCACCGCCCGCGCCGTCTTGACCAGTTCGGGAATGATCTGCACTGCACTGGCGCCGGTTCCAATGACTGCGACCCGCTTGTCGCTCATATCGTAGTCGTGATCCCATCGGGCGCTGTGGATCTTGTGGCCGGTGTAGGAATCCAGGCCGCGAATGGCTGGAAAGCTTGCATTGGCTAGCGGACCGCTGGCCATCACCACAGTTCGCGCACGATACGGCCGGCCGTTCTCAGTATGGGCGGTCCACGTGCCGGAGTCGTCGTCGAACTCAAGACGGGTGACGTTGGCGCCGAATCGGAGGAATGGGCTGAGCCCGTACTGCTCCACCACGTCTTTGACGTAGTCGAGTATCTCGCGACCGTCCGAGTATGCGCGCGACCAGTCTGGATTCTGCTCGAACGAATACGAGTAGAGCAGAGAGGGAACGTCACAGGCCGCACCGGGATACGTGTTGTCTCGCCACGTGCCCCCGACGTCATCTGCCCGTTCGAGAATGACGAAGTCATCAACCCCCGTCTGCAGCAACCGAATTGCGGTACCAAGGCCAGAAAGACCAGCACCGATGATCAGAACCGCCGATTGATCGCTCACTTGGACACCGGTTCGTGGGTCATGTCCCCGGCCCAGGAGGGCAGTTTGCCGAGCACTGGAGTCGGGAAGTAGTCGATGACGGTACCCAGTCGCTGGGAGACGAAATGGAATGGCTGGGCACGGTTGATGGTCGCGGACATGTGGGTTCTCAGAATGTGATAGGCGGGAACGCGGCGGCTGAACTCGCTTCGATCGCCGACATTCGAATAGCGGCTGACGGCGTTGTAGAGCTTGTCTTCGGATAGGCCCCACGCAGTGAGGTTGCCCATGATCCTGGTGAGCAGAGGTATGTACAGGAGGGCGCCCATGAGAATTCTCGGATCAAGGATCGCTCCCACCGTCTCGATCGCGTGGATTCGCATAGAGCTGGCCCCGAGGTCGTTGAGAACCTGGAAACCCACCGCAAGGTGCCGCGATTCGTCGTTGTTGACCTTGCTGAAGACCTCGCCACACACCGGGTCTGCCACCTCGTCCAGCAGGAACTTCAGCAATGCGCCGTCCAGGGCGCATTCCAGTGCCGGGATTGCAGAGCTCATTACCGTCAACGGGAGCGCTCCGCTATATTTGTTGATCCACTCGATCGCCAGCCGAATATTCTTGCTGGGCATGGGGATTTCCCCCTCCGCGAGCATTCCCCAGCGATGCATGAGGGCGAGTTCGGCGTTGGCGTGCCGCTGCTCCTCGGCGTGGAAGTACTTGTAGATTTCTTTCAACGCTTCGAACGGCGCCTTCGGCGCCATCGCCGCGAATGCTTGGGCTCCGACGTGCTCGATCCAGACCACGTCTGACATGAACTGTTTGAGGTTGGGGCGTTGCTCGTCGGTGATCAACTCTGCGCCCGGTGCCTCCCAGTCGATGTCGGCCAACGCCCATTGCCGATTCTTGATCGTCTCGAGCATTTCGCTGTATTCAAAGGCCATCTTGTTCTCTCCGATTCTTCGAGTATTCGATGAATGCTTATCGCGCGATCCGCTCGACGAGACCGAGCGCACGGGTATAGGTCCGGGGCAACATCCTTTTGACCTGCCAAGCGATCGTGGCGTCGAGCTGCGGCAAAACGTAGAGTCGACCGCGGTCGTGGGCGTCCAGGGTCGTTCGCGCCACTGACTCTGGCGATACTCCGGTCCACTTCATCAGGTTGGTCGCCAGTTTCGCCGCCGACTCCTCGATGTGCGGATTGTCGACGATGTTGGTCTTAACGAATGTGGGGCACAAGACGGTGACCCTGACACCGGTGCCGCTCAGCTCGGCGGCCAATGTTTCCGAAAGCGCAAGGACGCCGGCTTTGCTGACGTTGTAGGCGCCCATCCGGGGTGCCGCGCCAAAACTCGCGGCCGACGCAACGTTGATAATTCCTCCGCCTCCCCGGCTACGCAGCCGGGGCACGAAGACCTCGCACCCGTAGATGACCCCCCACAGATTGACCGACAGCGTGGATCGCCAGTCACGCATGGACGTCTCGCCGACGACGTTCCCACCCACGCCGATACCCGCGTTGTTGATCACCAGCCCGGCAGCACTGCCGAACCATCGTTCAGCGGCCTCTGCAAGTTCCCGGACCTGCCCCTCTTTGGAAACATCGCACGCTATATCCCAACCCCGACCGCCGGCTTCGACGACAAGTCCAACAGTCTCCTTAGCCCGAACCGGGTCGATATCGGCGCAGACCACTCGCCCACCCCGACGGGCAAGTTCGACAGCGAAGGCGCGGCCAATGCCGCTGCCTGCGCCCGTAACCACAGCGTCCGCACCGTAAGTGGCGCCGTCCGAGCCGCCGAATGGCATCAGCTTCATTGGCGACACCTCTCATCCGGGAGGCAGCATGATTCGACACCACCAACTGGTGGCGCAGGCCATAAGTGTGGGCGCATGACACCACTTTGGTCCCGCCTCAACGGCTTTGTCAAGCAAACCCTCAATCAGTTCGAGGGAAACACCCACGCTCCACGATCTGGAAGAAAATGTTGCAGTTCGCCATCCGGTAGACGGCAGTGGTCCATCGTCGCTACGTGCAGCCATTCCTGTTCGATAAGGGTAAAGTCCACGCCGTTGCGACGCCGAGTACCGCGCAGCGACGACGGGTCGCGAGACTGGACTACGACCCCATCTCGACGTGAATGATGAGGCCCAATTGAGGTCATGTGCGACAATCGGGAACCGTACTGTCAGTTGGTTGCCGGGCACGGACGTTTGTCACGATTTCGCGGGCATATTGACGTGATGCATCACGGATGAGGATATGCGCGCGAAGGCAAGGATCTGGGGTGGCCGTACCACCGCCGAACGCCGCGCCGAGCGTCGGAGTCGTCTCATCATGGCAGCGATCGAAATCTGGAGTGAAAACGGCTGGGCCGCAGTCACGATGCGCGGGGTGTGTGCCCGAACGTCGCTCAATGACCGCTACTTCTACGAAGAATTCGGCGGCCGTGACGGATTACTGGTCGCCGCATGGGACAGCGTCCGGGACGACATGCTCGCAGAGATCGAAAACGTCTTTGCGGCGCACGCAGATCGGCCCCCGCTGGACGCCGTTCGCGCAGCAATTCTCATGGTCGTCGAGCGCATCACACAGAACCCCGGGCGGGCGCAGATCTTGATAACACACCATGCCGGCAGCTCGCCTCTTCAAGAACGTCGGATCGCAGCAGTGCAACAGGCGACCGAACTAGTCCTACTCGCTGCCCATCCGCACCTGAAGCCCGATACCGACCAGACCGCTTTGCGGATGGACGCACTGGTCGCCGTGGGTGGGTTCGTCGAACTCATCAGCGCGTGGCAGGCGAAGCTGCTCGATGTGGACGCACAACAAATCGTCGATCACGCAAGCCGATGGGCAGCGACGCTGTCGGATCGATACCTCTGTTAAGAACCAGCGGAATAGCGCCGTTGTCGCCCGTCATTCTCGATGCCGATGATGATGGCGTTGAAATGGCAATACAGGGAGGTCCGTCGTCGACAGGGTGACGTGGTCCCTAGCAGCGCGACCTGATCGTTGGCATGGTGGCGTCCAGATTCCGGTGCAAATCGGCGGGCGCAGGTTGTTGCTTCGGCGGGTGATGTTACTTCGGCCGAGTCACCCGGATAGCGCATCAATCCGGGTTTAACGATGGGCGTGGCCCTCGTGAGGGTGCTGGCCGGGGACCGTCGTAGTGTTCATCGAGGATCGAGGTCTCGCCAGGGCTGACCAGTTCGTGCTCGGCGACGATCACCCCGGACGCGGGCTCCAGCAGGATCAACGCGCCGTGATCCACAACAACCGCCACGGTGGTGCCGACGAGCCGTGTGGGCACCGAGTAGCGAGCTGAGCCGCAGCGGATACACGACAGGCTGTCGACCTTGCGGCGCACCGACCCGGCGCCGATCCCGGGCCGCAGCGACGGCAGAGCCGCCAGCACCGTGCGTTCCTCCGCCAGCCGCACATCGGGCACGGCCTAGATCTCCGCATGCTCCGCGGCGTTGACCTCGGTGCACCACGACGCGGCCTGGCCCTGGAGGGCACGCAGATCGACCTGCTCACCGGTCAGGGCGACTTCGGTGAGCATCGGGATGGCTAGGTGTTGTTGGGCGTAGCCGCACAGATGCTCGACGATGCCCTTCGATCGATCGGCACCGCGGCAGAAGTCCGAGTCGAACCCGTATTCTCTGAACTCAGCTTAGCTCGAGTGCTTGCCGATTCGGCCTATACCGCTAGGAACTCGTTGAAGGTGTGGGAGTTCCGAGGTCGACCGGGACCTTTGCGGAGACATCTTGCCCTTCGACTTCTCAACCCGGGTGACGGCCGCCAGGTTCGTAGCGTTCATGAGTCGGCAAATGCGGGCTCATGGGCCCACGCGAAGAACCGGTCGACACGTCCGTCACGCAGCACGAACGAAACTAGTGGTATCGGAACGCTACTGCTTGTATACTTACTGCTAGATCGGATGCCGCGTCGAAGGGAGCATGATGCTTACCCAGCGGATCGAGGGATGCGCCGTGCAGCATGTTGCGCTTGGGGATTGCATCGTGCTCGATCTCGACAACTACAACGAACTGGTTATCTGCAGCACGCTGCGCCTTACTTTGCCGGCGACGGGCAATTACCGGGTCGAGGAAATCGCCATCGACCCGGGCAACGTGCCTGTCAGTCAACCCCAGCTGCTGGATATCACCGGAGCGAAGTGCACCCGGGCGGCCTGCGACGAGGACGGCTACCTACACCTCGAATTCTCGAGTGGCCATCAGATAGATGTTGCGGGCGACGAGGACGCCGCATGGGAGCTGTACGGCAAGAACCACGGCGACATGGTCGCACCGATTCTCATCACCCAGAAAGAGGTTGGATCCAGCACTGCCGCAACGCCGCCGCAGCGGCTGACGACCATGCGCTGGTGGACCGGGGCGACTTGTGCTGTCCGCATGGCCTTGCACCGGATGTTCCGGGCGTGGCCGGAGCCTCGCCGGCACTACCCGCGGCATTACTATTACCTTGAGCGCGCCAGCATGCAACGCGAGATGCGTCGACTCTAAACCTCGTGCCCTGGCGGGCCTCGGATCTTGCTGATGTCCAGGTCGGACGGACGTTCCACCTCGGAATTTGGAAGGGGCCCTGTCGTGGCTGTAGCCCCACAGTCACGCCGCGATGTCACCGCCGCGCCCGCGACTCGTGCACCGACCACATCTGCGCCAACTCGCATCCAACAGCGGGGACATCACCCCGCCAACGCAATGGGCAACTTCTGCTTTGATGTCACGCTGAGCTATCGAAGGCTGGAGCGGCAACGGCGTGTCCGGAATGGACAGTGACATGTCGAGTAGGATTCTTATGACATGTCCGGTGCTCGTGCTGGGGAGTACGCCGAGCGGCGTCGCTGTCAGTTGCGCAATCGGTGACGTCACCGTCACCCGATTCGTCCCCGGTGGAACCGTGCGGGCTTCCGGAACGCTGGCGTAGCATGACATGACACCCTGGGCCTTCGCGGTGACCGAGTGGGCGCAGTTTCGCCAAAGAATGCAATCCGCGCTGACCGCACGCCATAGCCGATGCGGCACAACTATTCAGATCCTCAGCGAAGAGCGTAGTCGCTCAAACACATGCCCGCGTCACGACTCGGGTGTTCGTCGCTACATGAGGTCAACGATCAGTTCAGTGAATCGCCGGGCGGTCGGCGCACCTGTATTCGCCTGGAGGAAAACGGGAATCGTGTTTGCAGGCGCTGTCAACCACCCGAGTGTTGTTCCACCGGGCAGGGTGGCGCAGCGGTGCGGCGGTCACAGCCCGATCTGCTTGGCGATGATCTCCTTCATGATCTCGGTGGTGCCACCGCCGATGCCGAGGATGCGCGAATCACGGTAATGGCGTTCGACTTCGGTCTCACGCAGGTAGCCCATACCGCCGTGCAACTGAACGGCGGTATCGACAGCGAGGTCGCACGCGGCGACCGCCGCATTCTTGGCCATTGACACCATGCGCACGTCGGTGTCGCCGGCGACGATACGGTCGACGGCGGCACGGGTGTAGGTGCGTGCCACGTCAACGGCCGTAGCCATGTCGACGACCTTGTGGCGAATGACCTGACGGGTCGAAAGTGCGCGCCCGAATGTCTCGCGCTGCTTCACCCACTGCAGGGTGAGGTCGAGGCAGCGCTGCGCCGTGGCATAGCACTGCACGGCGATGAAGGCGCGCTCAACTTGAAACTGCTGCATGATCTGGATGAAGCCGCTGTTCTCGGGGCCGACGAGGTTGCCTGCGGGAACCCGCGCGTCGGCGTAGCCCAGCTCGGCGGTGTCCGAGCACCACCAGCCCATCTTGTTCAGCTTGCTCGAGACGGTGAACCCGGGCGTACCGCGCTCGACGACGAGCAACGAGATTCCGCCTGCGCCAGGGCCGCCGGTGCGCACGGCCGTCGTGACGAAGTCGGCGCGCACCGCCGACGTGATGAACATCTTCGCTCCGTTGACGACGTAGTACTCGCCGTCACGGACCGCGGTCGTGCGGATCCCGGCGACGTCGGAACCGGTATCGGGTTCGGTCACGCCGAGGCTACCGATCTTCTCGCCGGCGAGTGCCGGGGCGACGAACCGGCGGACATGGTCAGGATCGCCGTGCGCGGCCATGTGCGGCAAGGCGATGTTGTGCGTCAACAGGCTCGCCAACACCCCCGACGAGCCGCCGGCCACCATCACGCCCTCGGTGAGAAGGACGAGGTCGCGCAGGTCGCCGCCGGCTCCGCCGACCTCCTCCGCGAAGCCGATACCGAGCAGACCCGCCCGAGCCGCGCTGCGGTGCAACTCGCGCGGCAGTTCTCCGGCCTCCTCCCACTCGGTGATGTACGGGGTGATCTCCCTGCGGGTGAAGGCCTGCGCGAGATCGGTCAGGGCACGCCGCTCAGGGGTCTCCCAGGGGCTCATCACCGCCGTGCCCGACTGCCCGTCCAATTGGGCCATGTTGACGCTCCTTCTGCTCGACCCGAGGCCCGTCCTGCCACGGTTGTCACCTGACGTTAATAGCGGCTAACATTACTGCCAGCAGATCGGCGTCGATGCTCGCTCGGAGGAAACTTTTGGTTCACGTCCTACCCGATCGGGTCGACGACACGGCGCCCGGCTACCTCGAGAACCGCGACGGCCTGAGCGCGCAACTCGACGCCATTGCAGAGCAGCTGGCGCTGGCCAACGCTGGCGGTGGGGCGAAGTACGTTGCGCGACACCGCAAGCGGGGCAAGCTACTCGTCCGAGAGCGCATCGAGCTGCTGCTCGATTCCGACACGGCGTTCCTCGAACTGTGCCCGTTCGCCGCTTGGGGCAGCAGGTTCCCCGTCGGCGGCAGCGTGGTGGTCGGCATCGGCGTGGTCGAGGGCATCGAGTCGATGATCATCGCTCACGACCCCACCGTGCGCGGAGGCGCATCGAACCCGTACACGTTCCGCAAGGTGTTCCGCGGCATGGCCATCGCGCGGGAGAACCGGCTGCCCATCATCAACATCGTCGAGTCCGGCGGCGCCGACCTGCCCACACAGGCGGAGATCTTCGTGCCCGGCGGGCAGCTGTTCCACGACTTGACCCAGCACAGCGCGGCGGGGTTGCCGACACTGGCGGTGGTCTTCGGCAACTCGACCGCGGGAGGTGCGTACATCCCGGGCATGTGCGACTACGTCGTGATGGTGCGTAACCGTTCCAAGGTGTTCCTCGGCGGTCCGCCGCTGGTCAAGATGGCCACCGGCGAGGTCTCCGACGACGAATCGCTCGGCGGCGCCGACATGCACGCCCGCACCTCGGGGCTGGCCGATTACATGGCCGAGGACGAGCAGGACGCGATCCGCATCGGCCGTCGCATCATGGCGGGGCTCAACTGGCGGAAGTGCGGCACCGGACCCACCTTGCCGCCGCACCCGCCGGTGCATGACCCCGATCAGCTGCTCGGCATCGCCTCGGTCGATCCGAAGGTGCCCTTCGACACCCGCGACGTCATCGCCCGGGTGGTCGACGGGTCGGCCTTCGACGAGTTCAAACCGCTCTACGGCACGTCACTGGTCACCGGCTGGGCCTCGATCCACGGCTTCCCGGTCGGTATCCTCGCCAACGCCCGGGGCATCTTGTTCAGTGAGGAGGCCGAGAAGGGCTCGCAGTTCATCCAACTGGCGAAACAGATCGACACGCCTCTCATCTTCCTGCAGAACACCACCGGTTTTCATGGTCGGCGCCGAGTACGAGCAGGGCGGCATCATCAAGGACGGCGCGAAGATGATCAATGCCGTGTCCAACAGCACCGTCCCGCACGTGACGATCACCATGGGTGCGTCCTACGGTGCCGGGAACTACGGCATGTGCGGGCGGTCGTACTCGCCGCGTTTCCTGTTCGCGTGGCCCAACTCGAAGTCGGCGGTGATGGGTCCGGCACAACTGGCCGGAGTGCTGTCCATCGTGGCGCGCGAGTCCGCCGCCGACCGCGGACTGCCCTTCGACGAGGAGGCAGACGCGCAGATGCGCGCCGCCGTCGAGGAACAGATCGAGCGCGAATCCGTCGCACTGGCCAACAGCGGACGACTCTACGACGACGGGATCATCGATCCCCGCGACACGCGGACGGTTCTCGGGTTCTGCCTGTCGGTGGTCCACAACGGCGAGGTCCGTGGCCAGCGCGGCTACGGCGTGTTCCGGATGTGATGGCGATTCCCAAGATCCGCAAGGTCCTGGTCGCCAACCGTGGCGAGATCGCGCGGCGGGTGTTCCGCACCTGCCGCGCCCTCGGGATCGCCACTGTGGCGGTCTATGCCGATGCCGACGCCGACGCGTGGCATGTCGCCGACGCCGACGAGGCCGTGCACCTGCCCGGCTCGTCTGCCGCCGAGACCTACCTCGACATCCAACGGATCATCGCCGCGGCCTCGCTCACCGGCGCGGACGCCGTACACCCCGGCTACGGCTTCCTTTCGGAGAACGCCGCGTTCGCGCGCGCCTGTGCTGCCGCCGACCTCGTCTTCATCGGCCCGCCTCCCGAGGCGATCGACGCGATGGGCTCGAAGCTGCAGGCCAAGAAGTTGATGTCCGACGCGGGGGTGCCTGTGCTTCCCGGTGGCGACACGATGGGGCTATCCGCCGAGCAACTGGCGAAGCTGGCGGCCGACGTCGGCTACCCGGTCCTGGTGAAGGCCAGCGCCGGGGGTGGCGGCCGGGGCATGCGCGTTGTCGCGTCGCCGGACGAACTCGAGGACGCGGTCGCCTCCGCGTCGCGTGAGGCCGCGGTCGCGTTCGCCGACGGCACCGTTTTCCTCGAGCGTTACGTCGAGCGCCCCCGCCACGTCGAGATCCAGGTTATGGCCGACACGCACGGCAACGTTGTCTCTCTGTTCGAGCGCGAGTGCTCCGTGCAGCGTCGGCACCAGAAGGTGATCGAGGAGGCGCCGTCCCCTGTTGTCGACGAGGCGTTACGCGGTCGGATGAGCGAGGCCGCCATCGCTGCCGCGCGCGCCGTCGGTTACGTCGGCGCGGGCACGGTCGAATTCGTCTGCGACGCCGCTCACGATGGCAAGGGCGCCTCATTCGCCTTCCTCGAGATGAACACCCGGTTGCAGGTCGAGCACCCGGTCACCGAGCTGATCACCGGACTCGACCTGGTGCGCGCCCAGCTGCTCGTGGCCATGGGCCGCGTGCTGCCCGAGGAGATGCACAGCCCGCGAATCCGCGGTCACGCGGTCGAGGCCCGTCTGTGCGCCGAGGATCCGGCCGACGACTACCGGCCCTGCACCGGCACCCTGCGTGGCCAGCGTGGCCGCGCGGCGTGCCGTCGCGCCGCTACAGGCGTCACTCCCCGCCGGCTGGCGCAACAACCCCTCGCAACCGCAGACCACAACCTGGCAGACGCAGACCGGCCGCGAAGTGCGCGTCGGCTACACCCTGCATCTGACGGGAACATCGTTGGGCGTCGACGACGAACTGTCGACCGACGTCGAGGTGGTCGAGGGAAGCACCGATCGTGTCGTGCTGCGCGTGGGCGGAGTGCGCCGCGCGTTCGACGTACTCATCGACGGCGATCTTGCCCACGTCGACTCCGTCCTCGGCTACTCCGCCTTACGAGTGGTGCCGCGCTTCTTCGACCCGAGCACGCTGATCCCGCCGGGTTCGCTGACCGCGCCGATGCCCGGCTCGGTGATCCGACTACCAGTCTCCGAGGGCGAGACGGTGTCAGCCGGACAAACGCTCGTCGTGCTGGAGGCGATGAAGATGGAGCACACCGTCGCCAGCCCGATTGACGGCGTGTTAGGCGCCCTGCCGGTCGAGGTCGGCCACCAGGTCTCCACCGGCGATGTACTCGCCGTGGTCGGGGCGGCGGACGGCAGTGAAGTGGCATCCGACGCCACAGAGCCCTAGATGAACCCGGCGCGCTGCCGACCGGTGGCGCGTCATCACCGATGTGAGGAGCGTCATGGAACTGCACGAAACGGTGGAACGCCGGGACCTGCGCAAGGCGGTCGCCGAGATCGCCAAGGACTTCGGACACGAGTACTACCTTGAGAAGTCGCTGGCAGGCGAGAAGAGCACCGAACTGTGGCAGGCCGTGGGCAAGCAGGGCTTCCTCGGCGTGAGCCTGTCCGAGGAGTACGGCGGCGGTGGCGGCGGCATCTACGACATGCAGATCGTCGGTGAGGAACTCGCCGCGGCGGGCTGCCCGCTGCTGATGACAGTCGTCTCACCGACCATATGCGGCACGATCATTCAAGCCTTCGGTAGCGAGGAACTCAAGCAGCAGTGGCTGCCGGGCATCGCCAGCGGCGAGACGATCATGGCCTTCGCGATCACGGAACCGGACGCGGGCTCGAACTCGCACAACATCTCCACGACCGCCAAACGCGACGGGGACGACTGGGTCATCAGCGGCACCAAGTACTACATTTCCGGCGTCGACGAGGCGGAGGCGATCCTGGTCGTCACGCGCACGTCCACCAACGACCGTGGTCGCGGGCTTCTGAGCCTGCTCGTCGTGCCCACCGCTGCCCCAGGGCTGACCAAGTCCCTCATCCCGGTGCAGGCGGTGACTCCAGAGAAGCAGTTCACTCTGTTCTTCGACGATGTCCGAGTCCCGGCAGCCAGCCTCATCGGCGCGGAGAACGAGGGCCTGCGCCAGGTGTTCATGGGCCTCAACCCCGAGCGGATCATGGGCGCGGCGCTCGGTAACGGCATCGGACGCTACGCGCTCGACAAGGCGGCCAACTACGCCCGTGAGCGCCACGTGTGGGGCGCGCCGATCGGCTCGCACCAGGGCGTGTCGCACCCGCTCGCCCACGCCAAGATCCAGGTTGAGCTGGCCCGGTTGATGACCCAGCGCGCCGCCGCCCTGCACGACGCCGGCGACCCCGGGTCGGGTGAGGCGTCGAACATGGCGAAGTACGCTGCGGCCGAGGCGGGCATCCTGGCGCTCGACCAGGCGATTCAGACCCACGGCGGCAACGGCATGGCCACCGAGTACGGCCTCGCCACGCTCTGGGGTCCGGCCCGGCTCATGCGCACCGCGCCGATCAGCCGAGAGATGATCCTCAATTTCGTGGCGCAGCACAGCCTGAACCTTCCCGCGTCCTACTGAGTCCGTACCTGCGGGAAGAGGATCACATGCAACGCGGCATCGGTCATTGGGTTACCCGGCGTTCCTTCCTCAACGGGGGGCGCACCGCGTTGGTCACCGACGGTCGGCACACAACCTATGCCGACCTCGACCGACGCACGAACCAGTTCGCCGCCGCCCTGATCGCGCTCGGCGTGCGCCGGGGTGACCGGGTCGCGGTGCTGCTGGTCAATTCGGCCGAGTTCATCGAGGTTCTGCTTGGCTGCGCCAAGATCGGTGCTGTCACAGTGCCGGTCAATGTGCGCCTTGCCGCCCCCGAGGTCGGTTACAACTTGGCCGACTCAGGCGCCGATGTCCTCGTCTTCCACGAGCAGCTCGCCGCGCAGCCCAGGACCGCTGTCTCCGAGCCTGGGGTCGGTCCGCGTGCGCCACATCGTGCGCGCCGGGGGAGTACCGATGCCGGGTGAGCTCGGCTTCGACGACATCGTCTCGGGGGCCGCACCCCAACCGCTCGGCGGCGACGTGGACGGCCGCGACCCGGCGTTCATCATGTACACGTCGGGGACGACGGGCCGGCCCAAGGGGGCGATCCTCACCCACGACAACCTGCTGTGGAACGCGATCAACGTCCTCGGCACCGACTTGGGTTTGCGGGGCGACGACGTCACGGTCGCGGTGGCGCCGATGTTCCACATCGGCGGATTGGGAGTGCATACACTGCCGCTGCTCTACGTCGGCGGCACCAGCGTCATCATGCCGTCCTTCGACCCGCGAGCGACGCTGCAGGCGATGGCCGACCACCACGTCACGATTCAGTTCATGGTGCCGGCCATGTGGGCCGCGCTCATGAAGGCGCCCGACTTCGACTCCTTCGATCTGTCCGCGCTCCGTTTCGCCATGGGTGGCGGGTCACCCGTCCCTCTTACGGTCATCGATTTCATGCGTGAGCGTGGCGTGCCCTTCACCGAGGGCTTCGGCATGACCGAGACCGCTCCGTTGGTGACCGTCCTCGATGCCGAGAACATCAGCAAGCGGGCCGGGTCGATGGGCCGCGTGGCGATGCACGTCGACGCCCGCATCGTGGACGAGCACGATCGCGACGTTGCGACCGAGACCGTGGGTGAGCTGATCGTGCGCGGGCCGAACGTGTTCGCCGGCTGCTCGACGCCGCCGTGATCGGCGGTAAGGACGCAAAGTGGGGCGAACGCGTCGTCGCGATCGTGGTCGCCGACCCGGCGACACAGGCGCCGAGCGCCGAGGAGATCGTGGCTTGGTGCCGGGAGCGGCTGGCGCACTTCAAGTGTCCGCGCGACGTGCACTTCGTCGACGAGCTGCCACGCAACGCCACCGGCAAGCTTCTCAAGACCGAATTGCGCAAGCGGTTCGCGGGCATCGAGGGCGGAGTCGTCCTGCGCTGAGTTCGGGCCCGAGCAGCTCGGCCACGGTGCGCGATGATCGGGTAACGGAGCAGCCAGCTGACACGTCAGGCGTTGAAGCCGCCGCCGCAGATCACCGCCTGGCCGCTGATGTAGTCGGACTCGGGGATGCACAGGAGATATACGGCACCGGCGCCGTCGGCTGGCGTTCCGGCCCTACCGAGCGGGATAGCGCGCTCCATCGTCGCGAGCAGATCGGGGTTGACCCCGACCGCCACTTCGCGGCCCTGGATCTCGATCTTGCCGTCGCCACCGGCGGGAGTTTCGGTGAGGCGGGTGCGGATGAGCCCGAACGCGACAGCATTGACGGTCACGTTGTAGCGGCCCTACTCCTTCGACATCGCCTTCGTGAGCCCGAGGATGCCGGCTTTTCCTGAGGAATACTTCGCCTGGCCGGCATTGCCGCCAGTGCCCGCGATCGAGGAGATGTTGACGACCTTGCGGCACGTGACGTTACCGGCCTCGCGCTCCTTCTTCACCGCCGCGCTGATCACCGGCTGGGCAGCGCGCAGGATACGGAACGGCGCCTTGAGGTGCACGTCGAGGGTCGCGTCCCACTGCTCGTCGCTCATCTTCTGCAATACCGAGTCCCACGTGTAGCCGGCGTTGTTGACGATGATGTCCACTCCGCCGAACTCATCGACGGCCGTCTGCACGAAACGTTCGGCGAAGCCGTCCTCGGTGACGCTGCCGGCGCACCCGACCGCGGTGCCACCGGCAGCTTCGATCGCGGCGACCGTCTCCTTCGCGGCCCGGCGTCGAGGTCGTTCACGACCACCTTGGCGCCGTCTCCGGCCAGCTTCTCGGCGATGGCGCGGCCGATGCCACGCCCCGACCCGGAGACGAGCGCGATCTTGCCGTCCAGCTTGCCCATGTGCGTTCCACCTTCTCTTAGGGGGTACCGCCGGTGCCGTACCGAACGGTTCAGCGTGCGTTGAGCAGCGATTCGGGGATGTCCACCACGCGGGACCGCACGTACTCCCCGAACCCCTTGGCTTGCGCGTCCGGCCGGGTCGAGGATGCCACCCCATCACCGAGCAGGCCGTACACCACCACGTTGAGCGCTCGTAGGTTCGGCAGCTCGAAGCGCTCGATACGCAGGTTCGCCGCCTCCGGCCCGAGCAGCGTGCGCAGGCGCTCGACGCTGAGATACTCGCGTGCCCACGCGTAGCCGGGGTCGTCGCGCGCCCACAGGCCGACGTTGGCGTTGCCGCCCTTGTCCCCGGAATGCGCGCCGAGTACCGACCCGAGTGGCGCACGCCGCGTCGGTCCGGACGGTGCTGGCAGATTCGCTGGCCCGGGGACTCCGGCTGGGGGGACGGCACCAGTCGGTGGGTCGGAGATCTCGTGCCGGGTGCCGTCGCCGTCGACGAGCACGTGTGTAACTGCCGAGCGCGGCACGTAGGCAGGCCGGTAGATACCGAAAGCAGTCTCCCGAGGAGACGGCGGCATGGTGGTGTGGAAGCCAGCGAAACCGGCCAGGGCGATCTCCATGATCCCACCGGAGAACGCCCGCCCCACCTTGCGCGGATCGGCGTCCTTGACCGTGACACGCAGATGCGCGCACGCCTGCTCGTTCGTCGGCGCATCGGATACGTCGAAACGCAGCAGTCTCACATCGACTTCGTCGAAGGCGTCGCGTCCGCCGAGAACGTCGAAAAGCTGCTGCTCGGCGAAGGCCGCCTTCGCCTCGATGTCGAGGCCGGTGAGCACCATGGTCATCGTGTTACGGAATCCGCCGACCTCGTTCAGCGCGACCTTGAGCGTGTCGGGCGGGGGACTGCCTTTGGTGCCGCTGATGGCGACACGGTGCTCACCCTGTTGGCTCAGGCGGATGGTGTCGAAGTGGGTCACGGCGTCGGGGCCGAGATAGGCGGGTTCGGCGATCTCGTAGAGCAGCTGGGCGGTGACCGTCCCGACCGAGACCAGCCCACCGGTGCCCGGATGCTTCGTGATCACCGAAGAGCCGTCCTCAGCGACCTCGGCGATCGGGAACCCCGGATAGCGGCGGTCTGTGACTCTCATCGAGGAACGCGTAGGTGCCGCCCGTCGCCTGCGGCCCGCACTCGATCACGTGCCCGGCGACAACCGCACCCGCGAGCCGATCCCAGTCGTCGGGTGCCCAGGCATGCCACCAGGCGGCAGGACCGACCACCAGTGCGGCGTCGGTGACCCGGCCGGTCACGACGACGTCGGCGCCCGAGCGCAGCGCCTCGGTGATGCCCCACGCGCCGAGGTAGGCGTTGGCCGACACCGGCTTGGTCTCGCCGACAGGCGGCGTGATCGCGGCCAAGTCGCCGCGCAGGTCGCCGCCCTCGACGTACGCGACGCGCGCGGTGAGGCCGAGACGTCCGGCCAGCTCCCGCAACGCGGTGGCCAGGCCAGCGGGATTCAGCCCGCCCGCGTTCGCGACGACCTTGACGCGACGGTCGAGACAGGTGCCTAGCACCTGCTCCATTTGAGTAAGGAACGTGCGCGCGTATCCGCCGTTCGGATCCTTGGCCTGGGCCTTGGCCAAGATGGGCATGGTCAGTTCGGCCAGGTAATCTCCGCACAGCACGTCGATCGGGCCGCCCTCGACCATCTCTCGGGCCGCGGCGATGCGGTCACCGTAGAAGCCGGAACACTTGCCGATGCGGATCGGGACGCTCACCGCGACACCCCTGCGAACTGGCCCGCGGCACGCCCGCCGCCAGGCGGTCCAGCGAAGGCCTGGGCGATCGAGAGCCATTGGTATGCCACCGGGCCGTCAGCGACCAAGGACGTGTCGTCGCGGTGGCGGCGCTGAGTCACCAACAGACAGAAGTCCAGCGCGGGCCCCCTGACGCGATCGTTGGCATCAGCTGGCCCCCACGTCCAGACAGTGCCGTCAGGGGCCGCCAGCTCGACGCGGACCGGGTCGGTAAGTGGCTCAAGACCGGTTGGCCAGGTAGCTGAATGCGCGCGCACCCACCCCGATGTGGGCCACGTGCCGCAGCCGTGACGTGGCCTCGCTGGTCGCGCCGAGCGCGTCGACGACGTCCTGGCCGTGCGCCCACGTTTCCATGAGGCGAGCGGTGAGTGACGAGACCGCGCTCATCGGCGGGCCGAACCACGGCAGGCGCGTCGCCGGTCAGATGCCCGCGAAAGTGGTGACGAGTACGCCACGCGACGTGTCGAACCACGCGAGGACGTCAGCAGCCGGCATGAGACGGTAGCGCGCGGCGATGGCGTCGGGTGAGATGCTGTCGTCGGCCATCATCGGGAGGTACTCGCTGCTGAACCCCTCGGGGTCGCTGGCCGAGCGGACCGCCACGTCGTCGAAGAAGGCCAGATGGCTGATCTGGTCGCGGATCGTCCAGCCCTTTGCCGGAGTCGGCGCGTCCCAGCCGTGCGGACCTTCGGGCAGCGGCGCGACCAATCCGCGTTGGGCTGCCGTCTCCGCTTCGATGTCGGCGATTAGCGACTGCATTGTCACCGCCATGTCAGCGTTCCTTCCACTGTGGTGGGCGCTTCTCGCGGAACGCGGTCGGGCCTTCCTGCGCGTCGTCGCTCAGGTAGACCGGCTCCCAGATCTCGTCTGCCAGGTCGTAGGCGGCGGCGAGGTGATGCTGTGCCGAGAGGTACACGGTGCGCTTGGACGCGAGCACCGATAGCGGCGCGTTCGCGGCGATCCGAAGTGCCAACTGGTGAGCACGCTCGCGCAACTGCTCGGCCGGCACCACCTCGTTGACCAAGCCGACCTGGTGGGCGCGCTCGGCGGTGATCGGGTCGCCGGTCAGCAGGATCTGCATGGCAACGCGCGGGGGCACCAGCCACGACAGCGGTGCCGCCCACGGCGACCCGCGACCCACTTTGACCTCGCTGACCGCGAAGGTCGCGTGTTCGGCGGCCACCACCAGGTCGCACTGCTGTGCGAGCAGGAAGCCCCCGGCGAACGCGATACCGTTGACCGCCGCGATCGTCGGCTTCGCGACGTCGATGTTGCGGCCGAACTGCGGAGCGAAGTCCTTCGGCGGCACTTTCAGCGCGTTCTGCGCCATCTCCTTCAAGTCACCGCCCGCACAGAACGCCTTGTCGCCCGCGCCGGTGAGGACGAGAACCTTCGCCGCGTCGTCGTCGTTGAAGCGGCGCACCGCGTCGAACAGCCCCGTGCGCACGGCGTAGTTGAGCGCGTTGCGCGCCTCGGGGCGGTTGATCGTCAGCCACGCCACGCCGCCGACGACCTCGTAGCGGATCGGTTGCTCGCCCACTGGGCCTCCGTCTCTTAACGTCGCCGCGGACGCGGTCGGTGGTTCACGTCGGCGCCTCAGCGGATTCGTCGGTCAGTTCGACGGTGGCTTCGCTAGGTACGCAGGGGCCGTCCTCGCTTGAGACGAGCAATTCGAGGTCGACGAGGTGCCGCCCCCCGTCGCGCCGTTTGCCGACGACCTTGCCGCTCAGGGTCGCGGTTTGGCCCGGATAGATCGACCGGATCATCGAGATCGTGCGGCGTCGGATGAGAGCGTCGGGGCCGGCCCACTCGTTGAGGCCGCGGTCGATGAAGCCGTGATAGAAGAGGGTCGACAGGTAGATCGTGCGCTGGCCCTGGCTCTGGGCGTACTCGGGGTTGTGGTGACCGGGGAACCAGTCCCACGTCGAGGCCGCGTTCATGCAGATGCGCTTGTAGGTGACTTCGATGGACACCGCAGGCAGCGAGTCGCCGACGGCGACGTCGTCGAACCGCAGGGCGGGGCGGGCGGCGGACCGCTCGTTGCTCGAGTTCACGACGGTTCCTCGTCGGCGTCGGTGTCGTATCGGAACAGCACGTTGGTGTTTCGTCCGATGATCTCGCCGTGCTGATCGGAGAACGTGCTCACCGTCGTGATGAAAACGCCGGTGCCCACCCGAGTTGTCTTCGGCTCGGAGATCGAGGCGACCTCCTCCACGATCGAGACGTGATCGCCTACGCGGGGGCGGCGTTCGAATTCCGTTGTCGTTGAGGCGTTGATGATGTGGTGGCCGGGCAGGGGCACGCTGAGCGCGAGCATCATGTCCGTGCGCGTGAGGTGCTCGGGCACCCATTGCGGCGAGAAGCCGAGGGTCATCAGCAACCCTGGCGGGCAGTCCTCACCCTCCCAGTAGCTGGGGTTGGCATCCTCGACGAGCGAGCAGTAGTACAACACCATCGAGCGGTCGATCGGGAACCACGCACGCCGCGGTTCGGAGCGATGACCGACCCACGCCCGGCCCTCTTCGAAGGTCCCGAACGTCATGCCCAGGCCTGTGACGTCGCTCGTCGGCGCGCTCACGGGGCCACCTGTACGACGGCGCTCGCCCTTATCGCGGGTTCGCCGGTCTGGCGCGTGACCACGAGTTCGAGGTCCGCCACCTGCTGCCCTCCGGCCTCACGCACGCCGGTGACCCTGCCGGCGAAGTTGAGTACGTCGCCGGGCCACACCTGGCCGGTGAAACGGATTCGGAACGATCGGATGTTGGCCAGTCCCACCCAGCCGGTCAGCCGCTGCGCCAGCATGCCGCCGTGCAGCAGTCCCATGCCGAACACTCCGGGCATGCCGGCTGCGCGGGCGAACTCCTCGTCGTGGTGGATCGGGTTGAAGTCGCCGCCGGCGCCGGCGTAGCGGACGATGTGTGAGCGAGTCAGCGGACCGAATCGTGAGGTCGGCATCTCGTCGCCGTCGGCCAACGCCACCGGTGTGGAGGGCACGGACGTCGTCATTCGGCACCTCCCGTCTCGATCAGGACGTCGGTCTGGCGTACGACGAGTTCGTCGCGCTGGTTGGTGAAGTCGGTCTCGATCGTGACCATCGTCATGGTGCCGCCGCGCTTACCTTTCCGACGGGTCACGTTGGAGACTCGGCGCGTCTCGGTGAGTTCGTCGCCGACGAGTACCGGTGTGAAGTACTCCCAGCCGCACTCGCCGTGGAGTACGCGTCGCAGGTCGAGGCCGAGGGCGCCGAACATGTCGTCGTCACGCCAGTGCGCCGAGGAGACGACGAAGGTAGGGGGAGCGGGGATCGCGGCGAAGCCAGCGGCCCGTGCGGCTGCGGCGTCCTGGTACACCGGGTCGTGGTCGTCGAGGGAAAGCGCGAACTCGCGCACTTTGGAACGGTCGATGGGGAACGTGGTGGTGCCCAGGTGCGTCCCTACGAGAGAGGGGTCAGCCATTGTGTTCGCCTTTCCCGCCGGCGAGAGCCGGCGCGCATTCGCGGATGAGGCTGCCGAGGTTCTCGGCGATGCGTTCGGGTGCGAGCCCGATCGAGGGTGAGTACAGAACGATGTGGTCCAACACGCCCTCGTACCGGCGCAACCCGTCGCGAACCTCGGCGGCGGTACCCGCCACGGCCATCGCGTCGATCATGTCGTCGGTGACGGCTGCGAACATGGCGGGTAGGTCGCGCCGCGCGAACGCCTCGCGAATCGCCGCCCCTTGTCTGGCGAAGCCGCTCACATCGAGCACGTGCTCGTACGTCTTCACCGAGGAGTAGAAGGCGATCTGCTGCGCGGCCTCGCGACGTGCGATCTGCGGGTTGTCGTGCACCGAGCAGATGACCATGGAGACGATCTCCACGTCGGCGGGATCGCGTCCGGCCCGTTCCGCGCCGCGGACGACCGCGGGGCGGGCGACCTCCTCGACGTAGGCCGTGGTGAACAGCGGATGACCGGCCAAGCCGTCGGCGACGCGCCCAGCCACCTCGCACATCCGCGGACGCACTCCGGCGGTGATGATCGGGATCGCTCGCTTCGGCGGCGCGACGTCGCCCGTGGGAACAAGGTTCAGCCGGTAGAAGCGCCCCTCGTGGCTCACAGGGCCCTCGTGCAGGTTCCAGATCCGTCGGACCAGCGGAACCAGTTCCTCCATGCGCAGAGCGGGTGACGAGGTGTCCCCGATACCGTGCCAGTCGCTCATCATGCGGCGTGTGCCGTTGCCGAGGCCGAGGACGACGCGCCCGCCTGAAAGCTCGTCTAGGTCGCGCGCCTCGGTGGCCAGCACGAGTGGACTGCGCCCGACGCCGTACAGGATCGACGATCCCAGGCGGCAGTGCCGTGTTCGCGCGGCCATCGCGGCCATCGAGATCGAGCCGGAGCGCGAGTAGAACTCGGATGCCCAGGCGGCCTCGAATCCTGCGCGGTCGGCGGCCTCGGCCGTCTCGACGAGGGTGGCCAAGTCCGCGCCGAGCACGGAGACGCCGTACGTGCTCACGACGCCGCCGGCCCGAATCGGACCAGCCCGAGGTCCTCGTTCACACGCTCGAACACTGCGCGCACTCGCGCGCCGGTGACGACGTCGTCGGGTGCCACGTCCTCCAGGCTGGCCAACAATTGCGGCCCCTCGTCGAGCCGGACGAGCACGACGACGTACGGCTCGCTGCGTGGAAACGAATCCCACGGAGGGCGGTACACCGGCGCGAAACTGAGGATTTCTCCCGTGCCCGCCGCGGTCTCCCAGGCCAGCTCGGCGTCATGGCAGACGGGACATACCAGCCGCGGGTAGAGGAACGGGTGGCCGTTCGCGCACCGCTGGAAGACGAGTTCGCCGCCGGCCGCAGCGGCGAAGTATGGACGGTTGACGTCGGTCAGCGGCGGCAGCGCCTCGGGATCGTACAGACCGTCGAGGGAACCCGAAACTGCGGTCATGACGCCCCCTCCATCATCATGCTGACGTGACTACACAACATCGAGCCGTAGCTGTGGACGAACGCGGTGTCCGCCGCGGGCACCTGGCGACCCTCGGCACGACCGGATAACTGCCAGTAACCCTCGAGGATCTGCGAGATACCGGAGGAGGTCCCGGTGTGGCCGAACCGGATCAGGCCGCCGTCGGTATTCACCGGAAGGTCGCCGCCGGGATCCGCGCGGCCGTCACGATAGAAATCGCCAGCACCGCCGGGCTTTACGAAGCCCGCTTCCTCGAGGATCATCGCTGGGTTGGAGGCGAAGGCGTCGTAGAGCAGGGCGACATCGACGTCGGCCGGCGCCCTTCCGGAGCGCTCGAAGGCCATCGGACCCGACCGCGCCGCCCCGGAACGACCCGGCCGGGACAACGAGGTTAGGAAGCCGTGGGTGTGGCCCTCTCCAAAGCCCAGCAAATGCACTGGCCGGTGCTTGCCCTCGCGGGCTCTGCGGGCAGAGCCCAGCACGAGCGCGCCGCCACCCTCGCAGGGAATCGAACAGTGGTAGAAGTGGAACGGCCCAGCGATCGGGCGGGACGACAGCACATCTTCGACGCTGAGGCGTTGAGCGCCGTGTGCGATCGCCGCGGGGTTCAACGCAGCCCAACGGTCCTGCGACACGGTGACCTCGGCGATGTCGGCTTTGCCCTGGCCCGTTTCGTGCATCCACGCCTGCGCGATCAAGCCGTAGAGCGCTGGAACGGACGGTCCGTAGGGCATTTCGAACGCGTGGTCACACACGAGCGACATCAGTTCGCGTCCGCCGTCGCGGATCGGCGGAAACTTGCCCGCCGACACGACCAGCACCGTTTCGGCCTCGCCCCGCGCGATGACGTTGCTCGCCATTCGCGTCATGGCCAGATGGGTCCCGCCACCGAGTTGACAGGTCATCTGAAGGTTCAAATTGTGCAGACCGAGGTAGTCCATCAGGTCCTCGGACAGGAAGATCGAGCCCTCGTTCGTCATCGGTCCGGCGCACACGAGGCCGTCGACCTCGTCTAGGGCCACCCCTGCATCGGCGAGTGCCGCCACCGCGGCGCGTACGTGCATTTCGGTGGAGGTGTACGGGGCTTTCCTACCCGGAGTGAGTTCGGCGGCACCGATTATGGCCGGCTGGTCGTGTGGCATCCGCGCTCCTATCGACCCACGCGTTCAGCGCCGGTCCCAAAGTGAACCTCGATTAGCATAGCGTTCTCAACTCGTCCTGGTAAATCTCGGCCTGCTTCCCGCATCCTCAACGGTGAACTTGTTGCAGAACTCGTTGTGCCCCTTAACGAAAGGACGTCATGACGACTCAGGCCACGCCCGGTCACTTTGTTTTCTGAAACCGGGTGGGCCGGATCCAGCGGTCAGCCGGCTTTCACATCGACTTCATTTCGCCGGTGCCGCGCGTGGGCGGGCACCGACTGGATCCGGGTAGGGCCAAACTGCGCGTGACTGCGGAAGTTCTTGTCGAACGAGCGATCCCGCAGGACATGGCGCGTCTGTACAATCGACATCCGGCCGGGCACCGCGCGAACGGTCAGGCGGGACATCGCAGCGGAATCCGCAGATGCGGTCCAGCGTGCGCCCAACAGCCGGCCGAGCCGCGAGCGTCTGACACCCAGGGTATGACGGCGTTTAGCAGGCCTCGCTACGGGAAAGGCAACTCCCATGGCGGTTGTGAACCATCACATCGCTTCTGCGACCGACAGCGAGGCGAGCGCGCGCTACTACTGCCACGTACTCGGGTTGCAGCCCGCGGTGAAGTTGGAACATTTCGCGGTCGTCAAAGTGGGCGCCGACACCACGCGGGACTTCGTAGACGTCAGCGGTGACTTCGACAGGCAGCACTACGCCTTCCTCGTGACGGAGAAGAAGTTCGACGAGGCCTTCTCTCGCGTCAGGGACGGCGGTCAGCCCTACTGGTCTGACCCGATGCACGACGATCCGAATTCGATCAATCACTGAGACGACGGGAGGGGCGTGTATTTCGACGACCCCGACGGGCACAGGCTTGAAATCCTCACCCGTTCGTACGGCAGCGGCGGCACCGAAGCCGAGCACGTGCACCCCCTCCTCGCACCCACCATTGAAGGCAGCGACCGAGACGCCGATATCAACTAGGGTGTCATGACGCCAAACACCGCCGCGGGAGCGCACGGTCGCCCGTCCGGCACCGAGGGTGCCCGCGCCTGCGTGGATCATGTTGGCGGTGATCGCCGCCTTCGCCCTGGTGGCGCTTCTGTGTTCGCTGGGTCGCTACGGCTATTTCGGTCATGAGCTGTACTTCATGGCGGCAGGGGAACGGCTGGTGTCGGCTACGCCGATCATGGGGCCATTGCTTCCGGTGATCGCGCACACGATGGACCTTATCGCGCCGGAATCGTTGTTCGTGCTGCGCCTTCAGGCGGCACTGGTGACTGTCTGCGCGATCCTGGTTGCCGGGCTGATCGCCAGGGAGTTCGGCGGCGGGCGGTTATGCGACTTCGCCGCTGTTGTTGGCGCAAGGTGCCCTGCTGTCGACCAACACGTTCGACACCGTTTCATGGACAGTCGTCACGTGGTTGGTGGTTCGCTCGGTGCGTACACGGGCAGATCGGCTCCTGATGTTCGCCGCGGTGGTCAGCGCGCTGGATTTCCAGGTGAAATGGCAGATCCCGTTCTTCTGGATTTGCGCGGGCGTGAGCATCCTGGTCTTCGGCCCGCGGGAGATGCTGCCCAGGCCGGTGCTGTGGCTTGGGGCTGTGGTCTTCACGATGAGCGCGTTGCCGAGCTTGTTCTGGCAGATGACGCACGGCTGGCCGCAGTTGCAGATGGGCTCGGTGATAGCAGCTGAGCAGGACCTGGTAGATGAGTAGGGCTGTGTTCGTGCCGTACGCGTTGGCGGCGGCTGGCGGACTGGGCGTGGTGCTCCTGGTTACGGGGACTTGGCGGCCGTGCAGAGAGCGCAGGAGAATCCTCCGCTCTGCATCCTGCCTGCCTCAGTCTTGGCCGCCTAATAATGTGAATCATCATTAGCTATACTTGACGCATGCACTCCAGCGCCGTTTGCACGGCGGTAAGGTCAGGCTTGGTCGAGGGCACGTCGCGCGACGGGGTGACCAGGTGGCGGTCTATCCCCTACGCCCAACCGCCAGTCGGCAGGCTGCGTCTGAAGGCTCCTCAGCCGGTCAGGCCGTGGGACGGAGTCTTGAAATGCCACGATTTTAGGTACTGCGCTCCGCAGTCGCACTGGTACACAGCGGTAGGCGTGGGCAAGTTCCAGCCTATGAGCGAAGATTGCCTGACGCTGAATGTGGTTGCCGCGGAGGGGGAAACAAAGAGTTCTTTACCCGTTATGGTGTTCATTCACGGTGGCGGATATTTCTTCGGCAGCTCGGCGACACCACTGTTCGATGGTGCATCGCTCGCTCGCAGAGGGTGTGTGTTCGTCTCGGTGAATTACAGATTGGGCGCTTTGGGAGCGGCAGATCTCTCCTCGTTATCAACCGACGAAAGCCGCATCGACGACAACATCTATCTGCGCGACCTGGTCATGGCGTTGCAATGGGTACATAGCAATATCGCGCGTTTCGGCGGGGATCCCGACAATGTGACAATTTTCGGCGAAAGCGCTGGAGCTCACGCCGTAACGACGTTGCTGGCGCTCCCCGCTGCCAAAGGTCTCTTTCATCGGGCTATCTCGGAAAGCCCTGCGGGAGGTCTGGCGAGCTCACCCGAACAAGCTCAAGAGCATGCTGAAAAATTCGCGGCGATACTCGGCGTCCCGCGGCAGGATGCTGCCGCCGCGGTGATGAAGGCATCGACAAGCGAACTGGTGAAAGCGTTCGACCAATTGCTCAAGCGAGAGAGCCGTGAGAAACCCGGTGCGTATCCTGTGGGTCCAACGTACGGGACCGCCTACCTACCGCTGGATCCGTTGGAATCGCTGCAATCAGGTAGAGCGCATCGGGTGCCTCTTCTGATCGGTACCAATGCCGAAGAAGCCAAGTTGTTTACGCGTGTTCTCAAGCTCCTGCCAACCAACGAACCGGCGATCGAGCATCTTCTCGCGAATGCTACTCCCTATGATCGTGCACGAATCACAGCCGCGTACCCTACGTATCCCGCGGTCGCTGCTTGCCATCAGATCGGGGGAGACTTCACGTTCGGATCGTTGGTGTGGCAGATCGCCGACGCGCGCAGCGCATATGCTCCTACTTACGTCTACCGATATGACTATGCGCCGCGCACTCTCCGTTGGCTCGGGTTGGGCGCTACCCATGCAACTGAGCTGTTGGCAGTGTTCGGCGGCTACCAGACACGGCTGGGTCGGTTGATAAGCGCAGTTGGCGACAAGCGTTCTGCCGAGCGCGTGACCCACGACGTGCAACGCCGGTGGAACGCATTCGCCCGAACCGGTACGCCAGGGGAGGATTGGCCACGCTATGTCTGCGCCGAACGAGCGGTGATGATCATCGACGAGACATCCTATGTGGCGCACGATCCAGAGGCTTCCCGACGTAAAGCGTGGCAGGGTGTTCGGGGAATCCCCTGAATGGACTGTCGACTCAATGAGTTCGCGGTGACGTAACTTCGCATTCCCGTCGCGCGAGGCACCTCCCCAATAGCGTCCTTAATGGGTGTTAACGTTTTGGTAGCGATTGCACCTCCCGGAGTTCTCCACCGAGCACGGGACCTGAAGAACGTGAAAGGACGGTTAGCCGTGGCTCAGACAGTCACCGCTCGCCGTAGTCGGGGAGACGAACGTCGTCTGAGGATTCTTGCTGCGGCGGCGGAACTGATCGCCGACCGTGGATACCACGCTGTATCGATGACGGATATCGGGGTGTCAGCCGGCGTGGTTGGGCCCGCGATCTACAGGCATTTCAACAGCAAAGCAGATTTGCTGGCTGCGTTGTTTGAGCAAGTTATCGACACCTTGCTTGTGCGCGCATCGGCGATCGTGGAGCAAAGCCACGACGACAATCTGGCGCTGACCCAGCTGGTTGCTGATCATGTGAGCTTGGTGATCGAGCAGCGCGAACTGGCTATTGTGTACTACCGGGAAGTCCACAACCTGGCCGAAAGCCAACGCAGCCGGTTGCGCCGTAAGCAACGCCTGTACCTCGACGAATGGGTGCACGTCTTAGGCGAGCTGCGGCCCGAACTCGATGAGACTGAACTCAGGGCTACCGTTCATGGCGCCATTGGCGCGGTTCAGTCGATTTTGCAGTACCGCGACACCGGGATGGCCCCTGACCGCGTCCCTACGTTGCTTGCTCGGATGGGTCACTCTGTTCTCGGTGTGCAACGATTCTGCCCGGAGGGAATTGCGTCGACGCAGAGGGACCCCGATACGGACATGCCAAAACGCTGACGTTTTTGCGAAAGGCTGTGCTGAGCAACGTAGTTGAGGATCACTTCATAGCTAACCGGTGCCGTTCGTAGTAGCCGCGCGGGCTCGCGACAGTCGCCAATCCGTACTCGGCAGACGCCTAATTGCCATGTTCGCACCCTCACCCACACCGCAATCGCCTTCATCATGCAAGGCCGCTGCTCGCTGCGTCATCAGGCTGCAAGCTCGACCTGAATCTTTGCATGCGCTAAGCGCCGCCACCGTGGTCCTCGGCAATGTTTGCCCCGCAGAATCCATTTTCGCCAACATTTGGACATCAGTACCGTAATGATGTCGACCTCAACGTAGTTCGTCGGCCGCATCGCGAAGTGCTCTCATTAATTGGTCTTCGGCCTCAGGCAGCCTCGCTGCCGTTAGCGCAGCGTCACGCGCCCGCTGGCGGGGGTCCACAGCGGAGTCGTAAGCGACGGCCGCAAGATCTGTCCATAGCCGCGAAGCGGTCATCGCGACCTGCCCTGCCCGGAAAGCCGCTTCGGAATCCAAAGCCTCGGCGATCGTCTGGCCGCCCTGCGCTTGCAGCCTCCGTGTCGACCGTCATGTAATTCCGCCGGGGTTCCCGTCGCGTAATTCCGCCATCGGTGGGCCTCGGTGTAGGTCTACCGGGAGGGCTTGGCGTTGTCTACGGGCGCGGTAACGCCGGGTCGTTTTCGGGGTCTGTAGCTGGGGCCGTCCATCAGGATCTGATGGCTGGTGTTGATCAGTCGGTCGAGCAGCGACTCGGCGACGACGGGGTTGGGGAACAGGTTGTACCAGTCTTGGGCGACCGGTTAGACGTCAGAATGAGCGGCTTGCCGTTCATTCACGGCGCGGTCGGAGGTCAGCTCGTAGAGATCGTCGGCGTGCATGGCGGTGTGTTCGAGCATTGCGAAGTCATCGACTAATCCCGACATCGGGATTACTCGACTTATCCCGACCCCGCAATTATCCCGACCAAGGCTTGGCGCTGTGAGTATTCGGTTGTGAGGCAGGTCTTCTCGCGGTGATCGGAGGCGTGATGTCGGGATACTTCACAGGGTTTCGAGGAAGGCGAGCAGGTTGTCCGGGTGTCGGTAGCGGTAGCGCCCGGGTTTGCCGGTGGGTGCTGCGGTGCGGGCGAGGGCGCGTTCCTTGATGGTCATGCCGGCGTGCAGGTAGGCAGCGGTGGAGCGGCTGTCGGCGTGGCCAAGCCAGAGGGCGATGACCGCCACGTCTACTCCGCTACGCAGCAGCGTCATCGCGCAGGTGTGCCGCAGCGTGTGTGGGGTGAGCTTCTTACCGGCAGGTGATGGATATTGTTGCTGGGCAACGGATTTGTGGGTCACGAGCCGTGCTTCCACGGCGTCGTCGCTGGGGCGGCGCCCGGTCCGAGTGGGAAATCCGGGTTCGTCGTGCAGTCCGTTTCGTTCCTTCAACCAAACCGGCAGGATCGCAATGGTGGCGGGGGTGAGGAACGCCGAGATCACCGCGACATCAAGGTCGGCCCAGTCCAGCGCCGAGGGTGCCGTGCCGGTGCGGTCCTGCACAAACTTCAGCAGCAGCCGAAACGTGTTGCGATAGTACACGATCGTGGCGGGGCTGGCTTGACGCTGTTTGACCAGCCGCTCGCCGAAGAACAGCTGCAGGGTAGGCGCGAGCTGGGTCATCGTCGTTGGTGATGTCGATTCTTGCCACGCCACCTGTTCTGCCAAGAGAGATGATCTCGGAGACCGCCACGCAGGTCCCGGTCGCTACCGGTCGCAGGAGATTCAATTTGAACTCGGTTGTCGCGACCCAACACCCCGCCGGTCACCGGATAGAAGACAACTCCAAGGCAGTGATCGACCATTGCCGACAAGCATCCCCGTGGAGGAAACCGAACGGCGCTTTTAAATCCTCGCGTGTATCCATCTGTGCGGTCAGCCGTCCGGCTACGAACTCGGTGTGTCGAAAACCGAGATAACCGGCAAGACCCCCGGCCGAGGTCGCGGCGCTTTGCAATTGCGCGGCGATTTGTTTCGTCGAACTCGGTGAACTTCACGGGCATAACTCGGCGACCTCGTTTCTGATGCGACGTGGTTGAGACACCACGCCTGCAGCGTCACATCAGATATCGGAGAGTCCGTCACGATCATGGCCGGCAGCAGCAACCGGCTGAGATACGTCCATAGACCCTCGCGGCTACGCTCTCGCGGCCCCCGGACGGTGAGCAGGCTGAGAGTGGTGCGCAGAATCCACTCGAGCTCACGGTCGCTGCCGGAGAGCAGTCCGATGATCGGCTCTCGTCGTGCGGCCCGCACGGTGTGGTCCACGAAATCATGAGCGCGGAGCCTAAATCGCCGCGCGCGGCGATTCGCGGCTTCATCTGAAGTAGGTACTGTTCGGCGGCGCGGATGATGACACCGCACACGACTGCTTCCCTGCTGGGGAAGTAGCGGTAGACGGTGGCTCGCGAGACGCCCGCCGTTCTGCCGATTTCCTCCATGGTGATGTCAGCGACACCTCGGGCCTCGGGACATCGTTCGGCTGCATCGAGTAGCCGATCGCGGGCTGTGTCTCGATCTGCGGGCGCAGATGCGCCCCATCGTGTCGATTTGTCCGGCACGCAATCAGTGTGACCGACCGAAGGCATATTGTGGGCAGAGAGGAGCCGTGACACTATGACCATCATGTCTCATCTGATCGCACCGGGCTGAGAGCGGCGGGCGATGTCGATAGACCCTCGCAACCCGGTGATTTGCGGGGTCGGCGAGATTACCCATCGCGGCCATGCCATCACCGATCCGATCGATCTCGCTGTGGAGGCGGCGATGCGTGCTGCGGCCGATGTTGGGCGCCCGGTCTTGGATCGTATCGATGTTCTAGCTACGCCCGGCATTCTGATGATCCCGCGCGACAATCCGGCCACGAGGGTTGCCGAAGCCATCGGTATCAAGCCGCGACGCCGCATCAGCTGCCCGGTCGGAGGTAACACCCCGCAGTATCTCGTCGAAGTGCTGGGCGCTGAGATTGCTGTGGGCAGAGCGGACTGCGTGCTGGTAGTGGGTGCCGAGAGTGGTCATTCCGCGCGGAACGTCAACGGCAGGAAAGCAATCGCTGCACCGTCGCCGTGTGAGGCGCGGGACGAAGCCTTGGGAGACGCCCGCCCGGGGTTGAGCGACGTCGAGACGTCGGCGGGACTCAGATGGCCCCATGAGGTGTATCCGATGTTCGAGTCAGCGATCGCAGCACGTCATGGGCGAGACTTCAGCACCCAGCGTGACTGGCTTGGTGCGCTGATGGCGCCTTTCACTCAGGAAGCTGCACGCCACCCTGAGCAAGCGTGGTTCGCGCAGGCCCGCACAGCATCCGAACTCAGTGACGTGAGGCCGAACAACCGCATGGTCTGTGAACCTTATCCCAAGCTGCTCAACAGCATCATCACCGTCGATATGGGTGCCGCCTTCCTCATGGTTGCAGCAGAAGTCGCCGACAAGCTCGGCGTGCCTCGTGATCGGTGGGTATTCCCGTGGGCGGCGGCCAGTTGCAACGACGTGTTCTACCCGGTGCAGAGACCTGACCTCAGCCGCTCACCGGGGATACGCGCCGCAGCTCGCCACGTCCTTGCCAGAAGTGGGGTAGCAGTCGACGACCTCACGTGGTTGGACCTCTATTCCTGTTTCCCATCCGCAGTGCAGATCGCGATCGACGAACTCGATTTGGACCCAGCGGACGCGCGCGGTTTCACTGTTACCCGGGGGGCTGCCCTACCACGGGGGTCCGGGAAACAATTACGTCACCCACTCCATCGTGGAGATGGTTCGGCGGTGCCGACACCAACCGCGGGGACTTGGATTGATCAGCGGGCTCGGCTGGTTCATGACTAAATACTCGATCGGACTTTGGTCAGCGACGCCTCCGCCGACGGGCTGGCACGCGTTGAGCACCGCTGAAGATCAGGCTGAAATCGACGCTTCGCAGCTACCTGTGGTCACAGGAGAGGAAGCGAACGGAGCAGCAACGATCGACGCCTACACCGTTGTCTACGCCAGATCCGGTGACCCTGCGTGGACACCGGTCATCGCTCACCTCGCCGATGGCCGTCGTGTCGCAGCACGCAGTGATGACCCTGATGTTGCGGCGGCGATGTGCACCGAAATGTTTGTCGGCCGCAAAGTATCGCTTCGGCAATCCGGACCCGCGACGACTTTCGAGCCCGCATGAATGCCGATGCGTTGGTCCTCACACGGCCGCGAACGCTCGAGCGTCGCCGGATGACCGTACCCGACGTCAGCGACGACACCGCTGTCCTTCGAGTCGATGCGTGTGGACTATGCGGTACCGATCATGAGCAGTTCAGCGGGCACTTGCCCGCCGGATTCGCCTTTGTGCCAGGCCACGAAATCGTGGGCACGATCGAGAGCATCACGCCGGCGGCCGCCATGCGCTGGGGGGTGCAGAATGGGCAACGTGTAGCAGTCGAGGTGTTTCGCTCCTGTCGCGAATGCAGTGCGTGCCGGGGAGGAGAGTACCGGCGCTGTGTCAAGAACGGACTCGCCACGATGTTCGGTTTTGTCGACATTGCGATCGGTTCGGGATTGTGGGGCGGTTACGCCACGCACGTGGAACTTCCCTTCGACGCAATGCTGTTGCCCATTCCCGGCGACCTCGATCCCGTGATGGCCACGTTGTTCAACCCACTCGGTGCCGGCATCAAGTGGGGCGCGACATTGCCCGGAACCGCGGCAGGAGACGTGGTCGCGATTCTCGGCCCGGGCATCCGCGGAATCTGCGCAGCAGTCGCAGCCAAGGAGGCCGGAGCAGGGTTCGTCGCGATGACCGGCGTTGGCCCGCGCGATGCGAACCGTTTGGCGTCAGCCGAGTCGTTTGGTGTGGACCTCGCAATCGATGTATCCCGGCAAGACGCCGTCTCGGCGTTGCAAGCCGCGACCGGGGGGCAGCTCGCCGACGTCGTCGTCGACGTTACCGCCAAGGCGCCCAACGCTTTCGCGGACGCTGTCGCACTAGCTCGTCCAGGCGGGACGGTGGTGGTCGCGGGTACACGGGGTGGCGGGGGAGCGCCTGGATTCGAACCCGATCTGCTCGTATACAGGGAATTGCGGGTGTTGGGATCTCTCGGAGTGGACTACCCCGCGTATCGCAGTGCGATCGAGCTGCTGGTGTCGAGACGGTGGCCGTTCGATCGAATCTCCCGAGACGTCGTAGGATTCGATGCGCTCCCAGCGCTGCTCGGCTCGTTGGCAGGCGACTCTCCTCATGCCCATCCGGCACTGCACAACGTGTTCGTGCCGACTGTCTAACCGACGCAATGTAATTCGCGATGAAGGAGTCCGCACCGTGAAGATGAACCAACGCGTGCCCTTGCTAGACGTCGACGTGGCAAGCCAACGAGGGGTCGATTGTGGGCTGCCCGAAGCCATGACCGAGCTATCGGTGTTCCGCGTCGCGCTTCACCAGCCTGAAGTCGCCGTCGCATTGCACCGAATGTTGGAGGCATTGCTATTCAACGGCTCACTCGACGCTCGTCTGCGGGAGCTCATCATCATGCGAATCGGATGGGCGACAGGCTCTGCCTACGAGTGGACCCAGCACTGGCGCGTCGCGAGGCTGCTTGGCGTGCCGGAGAACGACATCATTGCTGTGCGGGAGTGGGAGACATCCGACCTATTCGGCTCTGTTGAAAAAGCAATCCTAGCGGCGACTGATGACGTGTTGCGCGATGGAGCTATCTCGGATTCGCATTGGTCGGCGTGCGTCGACGCGTTCGGCGGCGATTACTCGCTGCTGGTCGAGCTTGTCGCGGTCATCGCGAACTGGCGGCTCTTCTCGATTTTTTTGAGGTCAACCGACGTGCCGCTCGAGGAAGGCGTTGAGGCGTGGCCGCCGGACGGCACTTTGCCGACGCGCAGCTGAGCTGAACTTATGCTGATGCGGCGGACGCGCTGCGCTGCGCCTCGAGTAGGTCGTCGACGATGCGAGCGCAATCTGCGGCAGCCATGCTGTGCAACCCGGTGAGTCAGGCGAAGACCAACGGACCGACGAGTTGGCAGATCGCCAAATCGACGTCGAGCCCAGGCATCAACTCTCGAGACTTCTTTGCTTTGCAGAAGGTCGGCGAAGAGCTTTCGCGGTATTGTTCAACCAAGCGGGTGCGAAGCGTGACCATGTCACTTCGCCCAACCTCGGTCGGCGGAAGGATCCGGGTTCGCCGCAGGCCCCAACGCTGCCCACGCGGAATTTGTCAACCTGAATGAGGCACCGTTGAGCGGCATTTACTGAGTGGCCTCTTCGGTGTCGTCGGGTTTGTTGATCCACGAGCCGCTGGACAGTTTGGGTGGCTCGGGCGGCTTTCGCACGAATCGTTCCGGGTGGGCGGCGTAGGCGGCGTCGAGCACGCCGGCGCGTTTCTCGCGGATGATGGCGGCGGTGCCGTAGTGCACGTCAGCGGGAACGTGCAGGCCCAGACCGGTATGGCGATGGTCGTTGTTGTACCAGCCGAAGAAGGCCTGGCAGTGCCGCGGGCGCAGAGTCTAGTGCGGCAATTTCATGGATAATGACTATTATCCATGAAACGGCGTGGAAGCTGTTGGTGGACAGTAGGATTGGGCCGGTTAGAACCGTCACAGTGACGTATAAACTCTGCGCCAGCGCCAAGTGCCACGACCAGCCGACCGCCCGCGCCCGATTGGTGATGCTGGTTATTAGGCCCGGCAAGGGATGGCGGCCACCAGGCTCCAGTCGACCAGCAACGGCGACCGCGACGTGAAGATTGAACCCCAGGCCGATGCGCCGTACGCGCCGCTCCTGCGGGTTGACCATAATCGTACTTATCGGTACGGCGGCGTACCACGGTGATATCCGGGTCGGCGTGGCATCACGCACCGGTGTTGTTGCACGATCAACGACATGGACGCACAACCGCTCAGCGGCATCGCCGCGCCGCCGGACGCCCAGACCCTCGACGTCTGGGAGGGCCGCGACGGAGAGAAGTTCCGATTCTTTCGCGGCACGCGCCGCGGGACGCGAGTCGGAGTCGAAATCGTCGGCTTCCAGCGCGGCGACGGGACGACCGAGGAACGCACCGTCCACCTCGAGGCTGACGTAGTCGGTGGGCTCGATCTCGCCGCAGTCCAGGAGCTCATCGACGATCTGGCCGCGGCCCGCGACCAACTGCTGCGCCTCTCCTAGTGGTGCACGACAACCCCAGGAGTCGCGGCGCCGGGTCGCCATCGGAGCACGCAACGCACCTATCATTTCATCACAGTGACGAAACCAACCGGTTGGCCGGGTCGCAGGGTCCGGCCCGGCCGGCGCCCGACAATGCGGATCTCCCCGTCGACCTCGGTCTCGATGATGAATACGACACCGAGCCGTTCCCGGTGCTCGGCCAGTGGGCCGCCACCCTGGGCCAATCCGGGCACAGCGCCCAGCGGCAGGACGACCCGATGCGGCCGCCGGTGACGGCAGCGGCGCCGGTGGCCAGCCCGTTGTGGAACGAGCTGGCCAGCCGGACACCAAACGCGGCTGGCGGTCGCGCCCGGGGTGCGGTCGCGGTGACCGCGGCGGTTATGGTCGCCGTGGGCGCGTTATCGGCCTGGCTGCTGCTACGTCCGCCTGAGTCGCCGGCGCCCGCGGCGGCCCCAGCGCAGCGCTCCGACGACCCCACGCCTGCACCCACCGCGGCGCAGTCCCGCCTCCAGCGTCTGCTACCAGCCGGCTACTCCCCCGGTGCGTGCACACCCGCGCCGGCGCCCGCGCACGCCGTTGCCAAAGTCCTCTGCACACGCAACACTGACCGCGGCGGACCGCCCGCGGCCAGCTACACCCTGGTCGCCGAGAAGTCCTCGGTGCGGCCAGTTTTCGACGACATCGTGCGCAATTCAGCAATCGTGACGTGTCCGGGAAACATCCAGTCACCCGGTCCCTGGCGACGCAACGCCACGCCCCAGCACATCAGCGGCACCCTGGTATGCAGCTATCGCGCCGGGCGCCCAGCAGTGAGCTGGACCACCGATGCCGATCTCCTGGTCAGCGACGTTCTGGCCGATGCAGACGGCCCACCGCTCGACGAGCTCTACGACTGGTGGTCTGCGCACTCCTGATTCACACGGTCTGCTTCGCTGGTCCTTCCGCTCGGCCGCGCCGCCGTATCTCGTTGCCAAATTGTCAATAGCGCCCACACTTCCGGACAATCCTTGCGTCCCGTGCGGTAAGCGGTTCTGGCCACCTCGTCGAGCCGGTAGTCGATCGCGCGAGGCCGGTTCCCGACGTCGGCGGCTGGGGCGCTGCAGCGTTGGTGCCACTAGGCGGACCGCGCCGCGGCCCGCGCCCTAATGGAAGCGCCTGCGGCGCTGCTGGCGCCGGGCCCTGCGGGCCCAGCGTTGGTTTGTTTGCCTTCTGGCCCTCCGATTGTGGCCGGCGGTCCGCTGCGCGCAAGGCCACGGCCTCCGCTGCGCTTCGGGCCCAAGGGCTCGCAAACTTTTCCGCTCGCTGGCGCTCGCGAGGAAAACTTTGCGCCCGGACCTTGCACTCCACGGCCCTAATGCCGGCCCAAATCTCCAGTGCCAGAAGGCAAACAGAACGGGCGGCAACGCCCCTCACCGAAAGGTAGTGCAATGACCGACACCATCACCACGGCGGCCGACCCCGAATACGGCACCGACCATCAGGAAGGTCCGGACGCTCCGCTGGGCGGCACCCTGGAGCACCTGGATCCGACCAGTCTGGTGCTGGAGGACAATGTGCGTGACGAGGCCGACCTGGACAAGGAGTTCCTCGACAGCATCCGCGAGCACGGAGTGCTGACCCCGGTTGTCGCCGAACGCGGTGACGACGCGATTGTTCGGGTCCGCGCAGGGCAGCGGCGCACCCTGGCCGCGCGTGCTGCCGGGCTGGCCACCATCCCGGTGTACATCCGGCCCGCGACCGCCACCGACGACCGCACACAGCTCACCGATCGCATCGGCCAGCAGATCGTTGAAAACGACAAGCGCCGCGACCTCACCGACGCCCAGCGCGCCCGAGGCATCCAGCAGCTGCTCGATGCCGGGGTGTCGGTCACCAAGGTCGCCAAGCGTCTGGCAGTCCCGCGCGACACCGTCAAAGCCGCTGCCACAGCGACCGGTTCGGCGGTGGCGATGGATGCCCTCGACGCCGGGCAGCTCAGCTTGGTCGAGGCCGCCGCGCTGACCGAGTTCGAGGACGCGGACGAGGGCACGCTGCAGCAGCTCATCGATGCCGCTGGTGGCCCGCAGTTTGAGCACACCCTCGCCCAGCTGCGCCAGCAGCGCCAGAGCGCCAAGGCCCGTGACGACGCCGCCGAGTCCTACCGGGCGCAGGGCTACCTGGTCCTCGACGAGCAGCCAGCCTGGCGTGACACCAGTTGCGTTGAGCTGCGGTGGCTGCGCACCGCTGACGGGGAAGCGGTCACCGAGGACGAGATCACCGACCCGGCCCATTGGGCGGTGTGGTTGGACGAGGAAATGGGGTTCGTCGACCGCGTTACCGGCGAGCGGGTTGAGGAGGACTGCATCGACTTCGCCACCGAAGACGATCCCAACGCCGAGGCCGAGGAAGGCCTGCGTCACTTCTCGACGGTGCTTGAAACAACGGTGTTCGCCGCCGAGTGGTACTGCATCGACGCCGAAGGTGCGGGCCTGCAGCTCGACTCGTTCCTGACCAACACCCGCCCGGGGGTGCACGGCCGCGACGAGGCCACGAACGGCGCGGGTGGTGAGGACGCCGAAGCACGGGCACAGCGCGAAGCCGAAGCCGCTGAGGCGGCCAAGCGGGAACGCCGCAAGGTGATCGCGCTCAACAAACTCGGCGACGCAGCCGCCACCGTGCGCCGCGACTACGTGCGTAAGCTCCTGGCACGCAAAGCCCCACCCAAAGGGGCGGCGGTGTTCGTCGCCGACTGCCTGGCTCGCGACAAGTACCTCCTGCAGGAAAACCGTGGCGACGACACCGCAGCCGATCTGCTCGGATTGGGTAAGAGCACCGGCATCCGGGAGCTGATCAAAGGCCTGGGCGCAACCGGTGACCCTCGCGCTCAGGTGATCACCCTCGCACTTGTGCTGGGTGCTCTTGAGGCGCGCACACCCAAGGACGCCTGGCGCAACTCGGCCGCGTGGGGCCAGCACGTCAAATCGGCTGACTACTTGAAATTCCTTGCCGCAGCTGGGTATTCGCTGGCAGCGGTGGAAGAGGTCATCATCGGCACGGCAGACGCCGACGCCGTGTATGACCGCACCCTCCAGGACAAGCAGGCACCATCCGACGACGACGAATAACAGCGGTGACGGGTGTGGGACCGGATGCGCGCGGGGCCGGTCCCACACCCCGCCACCGGCCAACCGTCATGCACGTCCAGCGGAGCGGCCGCCGCCGGCGTCCGCCACACCCTCCACGATGCGGAAGCGCCTGTGCGGCGCTGCTCGACGACGCTGGCCCCATTCGGGTCCAGCGCTGCCTCATTTGCCTTTCTGGTTCAGCGATTGTGGCCGGCGGTCCGTTGCGCGCAAGGCCGCGGCCTGCGCTAACGCTTCGGGCCTTCGGCTCGCGAACTTTCCCCGAAAGACGCTCCCCTGCGGGTCACCGGGAAACTTCGCGCCCGAACCTTGCACTTCACGGCCCTTATACCGGCCCACAACTGCATTGCCAGAAGGCAAAAAGAACAGGTGGCAACACCCAATCTGAAAAGGACGCCATGACAAATATCTGGCACCACATTTGAACGGTTTCAAACAGGACACCGATGCACCGAGCGCCGACTCCCGATAAGGGAGAAATACCGGCCGTCGAGAGGATTTATCGGGTTGGAATGACGTCGTCAGAAACGCGATAGGAATTCGTAACAAAAACAATCGAAAAAATCCCGAATGACCATAGCATAAGCCCCGTCCAACCATTAAAATTAGCGGTAGAACCGCCAAAAATAGCGCCATTCCGAGGAGGGTTGAAAATGTCGCAAATCACCGTCTATACGAAGCCTGCCTGCCCGCAGTGCAAAGCGGTATTCCTTGCACTGGACAAAATGGGTAAGAAATACCGGAAGGTTGATATCTCCACCGATCCCGAAGCCCGCGAATACGTCATGGCGCTCGGATACCTGCAGGCGCCCGTGGTGTACGCCGGCCCCGATAACCATTTCTCCGGATTCAGGCCAGATCAGCTCAAAAACCTCGCCGCCTAACTTCCACACCCGAAAGGACCCAACAGCCATGACCCTGCACACCCTGCCCACCGGCTACGAGCCCAACGGCTACGACGAACACGCCGAGGTGATCAGCCAAGCCCGCGGGCAGGTCCTCGACGAGCTCGCCGCCGGACTCGAGGCACTCAAACGCGCGAGCGACGGCATCGCCGAGCTGCGCAGCAGTGGCGTGCACGACGTCGAACTCGTCGAAGGGCGCGACGGACGCGACCTGGCCACCTTCATCGACGACAGCATCCGGTTCGGGCGCGCCGCCTACGCCGTCATGCACGCCATCATCGATAAGGAGACCCCGTAATGAGCGCCCCTGCCCAGCGGCGCCCACCGCTGGAACTGGTTCCCGATTCCGACGCGGACCAGGACACCGACTGGCTGTCCGGCGAAGCCGCCGACACCGCGGATCCGGCCGCCGAGCGCCCCGAAACCTGGCAAGCCCAAACGGTTCTCAACCAATGGGCACCGGAACACCAGCTCATAGGCGCGCTGATGTGGCTGACCGCCGAGCAGGCCCGCCCGATACTCGAGCTCGTCCCCGACACCGCGATCTGGCAGCCGATGCGACAGTGGACCTACGAGATCATTCGGGCGCTGGTGGATGATGGGCGCGACCCCAACCCCGTGGTCGTGCTCGCCGCCGCGCGCCAACGAGCATGGAGCCACGCCGCCAGCGCCGACCAGCCGCCCACTCCATGCCAGCATCACCGGCTCGCCCTCTACCTTGCCGCCGCCTACACCCAGGTCCTCTCGCCGGCGGCCGCCGCCGGCGACTACGCCCGCGAGGTCCTCGACGAGGCCTACCGACGCGCCTTCCGCGACAACGGAATCCGCATGCAGCAGCTCGCCGGCTGCGGCGCCGAACGCGAACTGATCACCGAACAGTTCGCCGCGATCCGCGACGAGCTCGCCGACCTGTGGCGCCGCGCCGAATCTGCGGCCAAGCCCGGATGGTGGCGCCCATGACCCGCACCGACCACCTCGAGGCCGCGATCGCCTGCCACACCGCCCGCCACCTGGCCGCCACCACCTACCTCCAGCCCGGCCGCTCCCACAGCGACGCCGCCCAAATGATCGAATCGCTACACACCCGCGCCCAGCGCCGCGCCGAACGCCGCATCCGATGAGCCGCCCGCTTCCGCGCACCGTCGCGCTGCGTCGACGTCTGCTTGAGGTTCTCGACGCCGCCGGCAGCGCGGACCTGTCGACCAAACAAATCTGTGAACGCGCCGGGCTGAACAACTTCGAGCACCACGCCTACGCCTACCCGCAGCTGTGCGCGCTGGCCAGACTGGGCGTCATCACACGCACCCCGCCGGACCCGCCCACCGAGGTGCACTGGCGCTACAACCGCGCCGACCAAACCGACCACGCGTTCAGCGCGGTTCTCGACACCAGAGGGGGCGCGACATGAAACCTGCCCTGGCCGTCGCGGCCGCGGTCGTTGCCAGCGCCGCCCTCATCGCGCAGCCGCCCGCGCCCGCGGCCGCGGCGCTGATGACCGTCAGCCCCGGCGACCGCATCGACACCCCCAACATGTGCACCATCGCCTACACCTACACCGGCCTCAACGAGCACACCTACGCCATCACCGCCGGCCACTGCGCCAACGGACAAGCCGGTGCGCGACCATAGCAGCGGCGCCACAGGCATTTTCATCGCCAGCATCGTCGACCCGCCTCGCTCCGGCGGCGCCGACTACGGTCTGATCGACTTCGGCCCCAACAGCTTGCCGCTGGGATTCATCGGGAACCGGCCGATCGCCGCCAAGAACCCGCCGCGGCCCCACCCCGGCCAGACCGTATGCCGCGCCGGCATCACCACCGGCCACCAATGCGGGACCATCGCCGCCGTCTACGGCGATCAGCAGTACCTCACCACCGGCATGCCCGCCAGTCGCGGCGGCGACTCCGGCGCACCCGTATGGACCAGCACCGTCGACGGCGGCGCGCAGGTGATCGGGATCTGGCTCGGCGGGCGCACCACCGCCGACGGACACGACTACGGACGCTTCGCCGCGCTGAGCTCTGCCGTCGCAACACTCGGAGTCGACGCCGCAGACTAAGCACCGCCGCCCCGGCAACGAAACCCCGCGCTGGCGCGCGGGATTGGCCGCCCTGGGCGGCCATCGGGTTGGGTGCCCGCTCACCTTCATTTGCCGTCAGCTGGCCGCCAAGTATGACCGACCGGGACCCGTCGGCATCAACCCCCGCTTCCGACGGGCTCGCCCGTCTGCGCTCCAGTTCGCTTCGCTCACTTGCGCTGCGCCGTGCGGCTCCAGCGGCATTTTCGGCCCTACCCAGCTCGCTGCCGCTCGCGGCCGAAAATCCGCTTCCAGCATTCCCGCCGGCGGGGGTTGACACCGCCACCCGGCCGGTCCCCCAACAGCCAGCGCTAACCGGCGCACCCATCACCAACCAAACGGAGAACAACGCCATGTCCAAGATCGCAATCAGCGAGGCACACATCGCAGTCCCAGCCGGGGCCATCTCGCAGGCCTACGTGCGCCTGCGAGGAGCCCAAAGCGCCGACATCAATGTGCACCACGCCCACACCGACATCGCGCGAGTCAACCTGACCTGGGGCCGCATCCTGATGAGCTTCTTCAACGCCGAAGCCGCCCAAGGCGTACTCGAGGGTTTCTCGGCCGCCCGACATGCCCTCGCCGGAGTGCCGGCCGACATCGCACCGCCCGATCAGCAGCCCTACGACGGTCCGGCCATCGCCGTCGACTGGACGCGGCGCCCGCCCTACGCGATCACGCCGCGCGAGGCCACGATCACCGAGAAACACGGCATCGTCCGATGGGTCCACTGGGTCGAGGTGTACATGCGGCCGGTGACCTTCCAGATCGTTGACGTAGCCGCTTTCCACAGCGCGCTCGAGGTGCTGCGGTTGGCCCACAAAACCGCAGTTGCGGTCTGTCTTGACGGACCACAGCACCGGTTCGACCCGACCGCCGACGCGTACCGCCCACAGCGGTAATCCACAGCCCAACACCGAGGGGCCGCACTTTATCCACAGACCGCAGTGCGGCCCCTCGCGGTCACGCCCGCCCTGGGCGACCATGCAGCCATGAAGACCTGGACATTGACCATCGCCAGCACCAACAGCAGCGGCTACAGCCTGCGCGCCATCATCGGCGCCGACGAGAACACCGACCAAGCGCGCGAGCAGCTGCTGGCTGCCGCGGCCACGATGATCGCCCACAGCGACGTCGACGAACGACCCCGCTACACCCTGCAACTCGGCGATCAGCTCGTCGCGATCATCCAGACCGGTGACGATGAGCTTGGCGTACCCGACCACTGCGCCACCGCCGAGCTGCTCGACGCAATCGAGCACACATCGCCAAATCCGTTCGACCGCTAGCTGGGCTGCTTCACGAGGTTGGTCGCGGTTCCTCCGCAGACTCGATCGGATCTCGCAGCGTCACAAGAAGTTCGATGGCCTGCCCGCGTTCGTTGTCATCCAGACGCGGCATCACGGTGATGATCGACTCCTCGGCCTCGCGCGCTGATCGGGTCACTTCGCCGACAAGCGCGCGACGCGTATCGTCAGCCATCCCATCGAGGTGTTTGATGAGCGTCGCCTTCAACGACACCACCTGGCGTGCGAGCGCGAATCGATCGACCGCCGACGCAGTGTCGGGTTTGGTCTGGACAACTGTCGCGGCCCCGCCTGCGATCACAGCGTCGATGCTTCCTGCCCCCCACTCCAGCGCCCGCTCGAGTGCTCGGCGCATCCGTGGGCTGAGCCGGCCTGCGCGGTTGTTCTCGATAGCGCGCACAGTTTCCACCGACGGTCCGCCCCTGTCGGACACCTCACCTTGCGTCATGCCCAGCGTGGTGCGCCGGTCGCGCACTGCGTCGCCGAGCCTCTCCCAGGACATAGTGAACACATTGTGCCCCGCGAGGCGGCAATTCTCGGCAGTTGGCCGCAGAAACCGGTAGATCCGTGCACCTGAAAGTCGCGGTGTTCCCCCAAGTTTGGTTATGCAGCGAGTGTTTGCGACGTCTGGAAAGCTGCCGGCTCCCGATCAGGGCAGGCGGCAGACCTGGCACGAAGTTCCAACATCCGCTGAGACAATGCGCGTGGGATTGGCCGCCGCGGCGGCCATCGGGTTGGGTGCCTACTCACCTTTTTGCCGTCAGCTGGCCGCCAAGTATGACCGACCGGGACCCGTCGCCGTCAACCCCCGCTGATCGGCGGGCTCGCCCGTCTGCGCTCCAGTTCGCTTCGCTCACTTGCGCTGCGCCGTGCGGCTCCAGCGGCATTTTCGGCCCTACCCAGCTCGCTGCCGCTCGCGGCCGAAAATCCGCTTCCAGCATTCCCGCCGGCGGGGGTTGACACCGCCACCCGGCCGGTCCCCCAACAGCCAGCGCTAACCGGCGCACCCATCGCCAACCAAACGGAGAACATCATGACCACAGCCAGCACCCCCATCACCGGAACCGGCGTCATCTACCGCGGCCACCCCGACGGGCGCACCGTCACCGTCGAACGCGGCACCTCACAACCCCTACGCGTCCTCGTGCACCTGCCTCACATCGTCAAGCACAGCCCGACCGGAATGACATGGGGTTACTGCGGCGCGGGTCCTGCCGACCTGGCCCGATCGCTACTCATCCACGCCCTCGGTAGCGATGCGCGCTGCACCGTCTGCGACGGGAGCAACAACGTCGTCTACGACACCGCCACCGACAGCGACGTGCCCGCCCAACGGGCAGACGACGTGCGCCGTATTGACGAACAGCTCGCCTCCGCGCGGTTCTCCCCGCCGATGCCCTGCCTGGCGTGCGAGGGCGGGTGGGCGCTGCCGCCAGCCGCTTACCAGCACTTCAAATTCGACGTGATCGCCGGCCTGCCCGAAGCCGGATGGACACTGACCCGTACCGAGGTCCTGTCCTGGTACCAGCGCTACCAGAAGGACAACCCCACCTAGAGCCGCGCCTAACCGCGCACCCAGCCGGGCCCGGACACCCTTCCCACGGGGTGACCGGGCCCCATCTGTCCGCCTGTGTGGACGCGCCCCCTCGGGGCGCGGAGGGCCACCGGCGGTGGCCGAAATCCGTAGCCCCTCACCTTTAAGCCGTCAGCAGGGGTCGCAGCCTAATCGGCCGGGGGCCCGACCGGTCAACCCACGCCGACACCGCGCTACGCGGGCCGGGTGACCTTTTCGGCCCTACGGAAGAACGCCCAAAGGCGCTGCGCGCCAAGCGGGCCCGGGCCGAAAACCCCGCTACGCGCGGCGGCGGCTCTTCGGGGTTGACCGCCCACCCTCAGCCGATTGACCGCACCCCAGCGCTGACCGGCGCACCCATCACCACCCTGAACGGAGACAGATCATGACCGAACACACCTACCACCTCGCAACACGACTGCGCGCGATCGCCTGCGACAGCCTGCACAGCTTCCAGCCCGGCCGGGCCAACCTCACCGCCGAGGACCTGCCCGACATTTTCGTGACCGCACGATTTGCCACCCAGCCCTGGGGCATCAGTGCCCAACTGTGGGCCCGCAACACCGTTGGCGACCTGCTCGCATCAGCGGAAGCGACCGCCGCGCCCCCCGAGCTCGCAGCCTCGATCAACGCGCGCATCCGCCATTTCCGCTCAGGGAACCTCCTCTGGACCGCGACATCGGCGGCGCTGCCCGTCACCGCCACCACCTGCGCCGACTGCTACACCGCGGTGGGTCGTCACTGCTACCAACTGCACGCCCAACCGTGTCCAGACGCGCATCCGATCTGGCACCTGAGCACCGACGACCTCGACGCCGACCATCCGCTGTTCGCCGGAGCCGTCTCAGCGGTCACCTACATCGATGACACGTTTGAACAGCGCACCGTTGCGGTCCGCCGGCGCCGCCGCGCCGCATCCACGCCGCCGGCCGACAGCCACCCCTGGAGGCACACCGACTTCAGCCGCCGCTAGGCCATCGACGGGCGCGAGGCCGGGGCCACGACAGTCCCGGCCTTAGCGCCTGTTCCGCCGTCGAGCCCCGCATCCAGCCGTACCGCGCGCTGGTATGCGGAACCTGGCCAGTCGCTGCTGGTGCCTTCCAGTTCCCGGGGCCGCGCTCACGCGCGGGATGGCCGCCCTGCGGTCGGCCAAATCCGTAGCCCCTCACCATCTTTAGCCGTCAGCTGGCACCAAGTGTGACCGACCGGGACCCGTCACTGTCAACCCCCGCCCGGCGGGCTCGCCCGTTCTCCGCGCCGCCTCGCTGCCGCTCGGCTCTGCTGCGCCCGTGCGGCTCCAGCGGCATTTGCAGCCCCAACAACTCGCCGAGGCGCTGCGCGCCGGCTCGCGGCCGAAAATCCGCTTCCAGCATTTCCGCCGGGCTCTTCGGGGTTGACAGCGCCACCCCGCCGGTCCGCCCACAGCCAGCGCTAACCGGCGCACCGATCACCAACCCGAACGGAGAACAGCGAAATGATCACCAACACATACCGACTCGCAGTCGCGCTGCAGGCCAAGGCCATCGACGACATCGACCTACACCACGGCGGCGTCTACACGATCGCGCACACCTTCGGTGCCGACATCACCGTCATAGCCCGCTACCGCACCGGAGCTGATCAACGCATCGTGCAGATGTGGGCCCGCGACGCCGAGGCACACCTTCTCGGATCCGCCGAAGCGTCCACACCCGCCGGCGGCGGCATCATCGCCAGCCACGTCACCGCATTCCGCAGCGGCCCACTGCGCTGGGAACGCCGCGTCATCCCCACCGCGGCCCAATATCGCAACCCCGCCGAGCTCCCCAGCCACCCCAGCCAGGCTGAGATCGGCTTCCACGCCTGCGGGCGCGCCGATTACTACCTCAGCCACGACTGGGCGCCCGGCCGTTCCCCACGCGACACCACCTGGTCGCTGCTCGTCGGAACGGCCCACACGGGTCTGGTGCTGGCCCGCACCAAGGTCGACGTGGACACCGCCATCCACTACGCGGCCGAGCTGGACAACCGCCACCTGGTCGCTGTCTAACAACCCGACGTGCACCGGGCTCGCCACCGCGCCCGGCCCGGTCACGCCGCCACTTCAACCCGCACCCACTCACCACTGAAACGGAGACATACGACCATGAGCGCATTCGTCGTTCACCCCGAACACATCAACGTCCTGATCTGGGCTGGCCTACACCACCTCCGCGGGAAAGCCCCGCTGCGTTGGGGTTTCGGCAATCCCAGCGACATCGCAGAGCTCACCCCCGACAACGCCACCGGGGTCGGGCGCATCCTGCTCGAGGAGAACACCGCATCGGTCAACCACCTCTACGACGAGCACCACGACAGCGGCGCCGCGAGCTACACCTACCGCCGGCCCCGCCACACCGGGTGGTCGCTGCCCGAGCTGCTCAACGCGCTGCACTGCTACGAACACCAGGCGTGCGAGCATCCCGGCTGGCACACCAGCCAAGCGCACGCGTTCTGCCAAGCCCTGCAGCAGCGCCTGATTCACCTGCTGCCCGGCTACACCGATGGGCCCTGGGCGATCACCCCGACCAGCGCCCCGCGCGCGCAGCATCGGCGCTGACATCGATCCGCCGGCCGGTCCTACACACGGGGCTGGCCGGCGGCGCGCCGTCGCACGCCCGGCGTGGTTTGCGCGCTGCGCGCGAATTGGCCGCCGCCGGCGGCCATCTCAGGCTCCGTAGCCCCTCACCTTTTAGCCGTCAGCAGGGTCGCAGAGTGTACACCGCGGGGACCCCGTCACCGTCAACCTCCACATCGGCGGGCTCGCCCGTCTCCGCTCCCGCCTCGCCGTAGGCTCGGCTCCCGCTACGCCGTGCGGCTCCAGCGGCATTTGCGCCCTATGCAAGCGCGCCAACGGCGCTGGCGCGCCGGCGCGCGCGGGCGAAAATCCGCTTCCAGCTTTTCCGCCTCGTTCCAGTTGACGGCGCCACCCCGCGGTGGGACCGCCACCCAGCGCTGACCGGCGCACCACCCATCACAGAACGGAGCACACCATGACCTACCCCATCAACCCGTGGGCGAGCACCGATCACGACCCCAGCAGCAATACTGAAGCCGTGACCGACAGCAGCCAGAGCCACAGCACCACACGGACTCTCGCGCTGGCCCGCGCTGACATTCACACCGCGGTCGGAGCCCACGACGACCCGCACCGGCGTGTCCAGTACGCGCGCTCGGCGCTGTCGTACGCGAACACGGTGCTGCTGGCAGCCGACGCCACCGACGAGCAGCGCCGCTACGCCGGCTTCTACCGCGAGGACGCGCTGGCGATGATCGCTGGCGCCTAATCCAGGAGCCGCCACCGACCGGGGCCCGCCCACGCAGCGCGGCCCCGGTCGCCCCTGAATCTGACCGTCATGACACAGCCCTGCCGTGCCCACCCGCCGCGCCCCGGCCGCGCCTCGCCGAGCCATCCGCGGTCGAACCCGTTGCCGCGCACCGATAGTCGCAAAATCACGGTTGTCCGGTCACTGGTGGGTGCGCGTCGCCGTCGCTCCGCCGCCGGGGCCTGCGCAGCGCCCATCGCGCCGTCTCGTCGGGTTCACCACAGCGTCGGTTCGCGCAGCGTCAGCAGCGCTTGTGCCACGGCCTCGGCGTCCCAGCCACCGCGCACCGCCTCCCGCAGCGCGACCGCGCGTGCGCGGCGCTGCGCCAGTCCCCACGACCCGCTCCGCACGACCGCGCGGCCTCCGCCGCGCCGGGCCCGGCCCATCATCTCCATGTTGTCGCGCTGCGTTCCGCCGATCACGTGCAGCAGACCCGTATCGCCGGCCTGGCTTACTCGCACGCACACCGGGTTATCGCAGCCGTGCAGTGCCCGCACCGTCGGCGCCAGCGGCTCACCGTCTTGCGCGGCCGCCAGGGCATACCGGTTGGCGCGCACCATGATGCGTTCACTGCAACCGCGGCGCACCCAGAACCGGCCGTACCCGTCGCCGCCGATCGCGCCGATCCAGATCGCGCAGTCGTCCGCCTCAGGCCCGCGCACCACCCACGAATCGAACCGCGCCAGTTCCTCACTGTGCACGGCCGAATCCACCAGCAGCCGTAGTGGTTGCGAAACCCCCAAACCTGTTGCCCGCTTTCCCTCGCTGACGACATCTCATCCAAGCCACGCCGCCCGCCTCGGGCTGCAGTGCCATCCTGCGCGCGCCCACCGACACCGAAGCGATGTCGTCGCCGTCATACCGCTCGGCCCGGGCTCAGTTCGCGGTGTCAGCCGCGCCCCGCTCCGCGGCGCCCAGATGCGGCGCATTGACTACGCCGTTGTGCCCGTTGGCCTCCGGACCGCCCGCCCCAGGCGCGGCCTCGTCAGCCGTCGCGTCCTCGGCGCCGGCCGACCGGATCAGCTCGCGCACCGTCTTCTCTCCGATCCCGGCCATCCGGGCGATCTCGCGCACGCTCTCCCCGCGGTCTCTCATCGCCCGCAACGCCACGCCGCATTCGCGCAGCTGCCCGGCCCGTCGTTCGTCGGCCTGCACCTTCAGCCCCGCCACCCGCTCCTTGAACCAGTCGTCAACCGCATCGGCCCGTTGGCGGGCCGACAGGAACACCGCCAGGTCATCCATGTTCGCGCGGTTGCGCCGGGCCAGATCAGCCTGCGCGGCCACCACGGCCTCCCGCGCGGCCCGGCGCGCCGCCTTCGTCGTTGCACCACTTGCCATGCCCCACACACTAAGCCCGCCCAATCGCCTTATGCCGCACCCAAACCCAACAACTTTCCGCGCTACCCCACTACCGCCTGCTACCGCTGCCCACCAGCCAGCCCGTCCCTGCCGCACCAGCCCGTCCACGCACCGACCCCCTACCGGGCCTCCAATCTCCATCACACCTCTTGCATTCAGGTCACGAAACGGTAACGGCCGTCGCATAAGGGGCAGGCCGCTGACAACGTCGGCACCAGGTGATGTGGCGATGATGGGTCTGCACAAGTTGACCGCCGGCGACGGGTACATGTACCTGATCCGGCAGGTCGCTGCATCCGACGCCACCGATCGGGGCCGCCCCAGCCTCGCCGACTACTACAGCTCCAAAGGTGAAACACCAGGTCGCTGGATGGGCCGCGGACTGCCCGCCCTCGGCCACCCCATCGGCCGCGACCCCACTGATCCGCTGGTCGGGCAGCTGTGGTCGGTGCCCCCTGGGTCACAGGTCCGCGAAGACCAGATGAAGGCCCTCTTCGGCGAAGGATTACACCCCAACGCCGAGCAGATCACCCGCCACCTCACCGGCGTCGGCGTCGCCAAATCCGGAGCGCTCGCGGGCGCGCGGCTGGGCCGCCCGTTTCGCGTCAACAGCGAAGAAAACGAGTGGACGCGGCGCCTGCGCGCCGCCTACGGCGACTACAACACCACCATCGGCGAAGACCGCACCGCGCCGGTCGCCGACGACATCCGCGCCCGCATCCGCACCGCCGTGGCCCACGAGATGTTCGCCGAAACCTACGGCCGCCCAACGCAAGACGAACGCGAACTGTCCGGCTTCATAGCCCGCCAATCACGCGCCCAAACCACCGCAGTCGCCGGCTATGACCTGACGTTCACCCCGGTCAAATCCGTGTCGGTGCTGTGGGGGCTGGCGCCGCGCTCAATCGCCCGGGTGATCGAGGAATGCCACCACCAAGCCGTCGCCGAAGCGATCGCCTTCATCGAGGACCACGCGGCCTTTTCCCGCATGGGTGCTGACGGCATCGCCCAGGTCAACACCACCGGGTTGATCGCCGCGGCGTTCGACCACCGCGACAGCCGGGCAGGTGATCCCAACCTGCACACCCACGTCGCGGTAAGCAACAAAGTCCAGGTCATCGGCGCCGACGGAATACCGCGCTGGCTGGCCCTGGACGGCACCCCGTTGCACAAGGCCACCGTCGCCGCCTCCGAGCTCTACAACACCCGCCTCGAAGCGCTGCTCATCGAGCGCGCCAAAGTGGAATTCGCCGACGCCGCCGACACCAAACCCGGCAAGCGACCGGTGCGTGAAATCGTCGGCATCCCCACCGAATTGAACGACGCGTTCTCCTCGCGGCGAGCCGCCATCGAGCACCGCGTCGGCCAGCTGGCCAAGCAATTCCAAACCGAGCACGGCCGCGAACCCAGCGTCGTGGAAATGCTGGCCCTATCCCAGCAGGCCACCCTGGAAACCCGGCAGGCCAAACACGAACCACGCTCACTGGCCGAACAGCGCCACACCTGGCGCACCCAAGCGGTCGAAGTGCTCGGCAGTCAACGAAAACTGTCCAAACTCATCGCCGACATCACCAGCCACAACCGTGGTCGGCAGCGGGTGGCGATCACGAAAAAGTGGGTGCACGAACAGGCCGCCGCCGTGATCGCCAACGTCGCCGAAACCCGCTCCACCTGGCAGATCAACCACATCCGCGCCGAAGCGCAACGGCTGCTGCGCTACCTCGATCACCCCGGCGGCCCCGAGGCCATCAACCGCATCGTCACCACCGCGCTTTCCGAGCACAGCATCGCCATCACCACCCACGCCGACACCGAGATGGGCGAGCCCGCGGCGCTGCGCCGCCGCGATGGCGCAAGTGTGTACACCGGACACGACACCACCACCTACACCAATGCCGACGTGATGGCTGCCGAGCGGCGCATCCTGGCCGCCGCCGCCAAGCGTGGCGGCCGTGTCGTCGACGACGCCAGCATCGGTTTGGCGCTGCTGGAAGCCCACGCCCAACACGGGTTCGAACTCAACGACGGCCAACAACAATTGGTCAAAACGATGGCCACCTCCGGGGCCCGGCTGCAGCTGGCAATGGCCCCGGCGGGCACCGGCAAAACCACCGCCATGGGCGCGCTGGCCGCCGCGTGGCGCAACGGCGGCGGCAACGTCATCGGCCTGGCCCCCACCGCCTCAGCGGCCGAAGTTCTCGCCGAAGACACCGGCGTCACCACCGACACCATGGCCAAATTCGTCCAGCTCGCCGAACCCGCGCACCGCCGCAGCGGCCCCCCGCCCGCGCCCGACGATCCCGCCCGCAAATGGTTCAGAACCATCGGCCGCGGCACCCTGCTCATCGTCGACGAAGCAGCCAAAGCATCGACGTTCGATCTCGACGCTGTCATCGGCTACGCGCAGGCCCACGGCGCCGATGTGCGGCTCGTCGCCGATGATCAACAACTGGCCTCCATCTCGGCCGGCGGCATCATCAGCGACATCGCCGCCCGCCACGAAACACTCACCCTTTCCACGGTGGTGCGCTTCGCCGACCCGGCCGAAAGCGCAGCCAGCCTGGCGATGCGCGAAGGCGACCCGGCCGGCATCGCCTACTACATCGACAACGGCCGCGTGCATGTCGGCGCCGACCAGACCGCAACCGACATGGCGTATGCCGCGTGGGCCGCCGACATCGAAGCCGGAAAAGACTCCATCTTGTTGGCCCCCACCAACGAACAGGTCGCTGAACTCAATGAACGCGCCCGCCTGGACCGCCTCACCACACAGACCACCACCTCCTCGGCCACCGTCACCCTCGGCGACGGGCTGACCGCCTCAGCCGGCGACTGGATCGCCACCCGCAAAAACGCCCGCTGGCTGCACCTCAAAGGCAGCAAGGGATGGGTGAAAAACGGTCACCGATGGGTCATCCGCAGCGTTAACCGCGACGGCTCGGTCACCGTTTCCCCACTGCGCGGGCGCGCCAAAAACAAGACGGTGCGACTGCCCGCCGACTACCTCGCCGCCCACACCATCCTGGGCTACGCCAGCACCATCGATACCGCCCAAGGCATCACCGCCGGCGGCCGCGACATCGCAGGGACCTGCCACATCGTCGGCTCCGATCGGCTCACCCGACAACTGCTGTACGTGGCAAGCACTCGCGGGAAAAACGAAAACCACATCTACTTCTCCACCGCCGAAGCCGACCCGCACCGCATCCTGGCGCCCAAAGCCACCCACCCCCCAACAGCGGTCGACATCCTCTCCGCGATCCTGCGCCGCGACGGCGCACAAGTCTCCGCCCACACCGCCCAAGCCGCCGAACACGACCCGTTCACCCGGCTACACCCGGCCGCCGCCATGTACGCCGACGCGCTCACCGCAGCCGCCGAACACACCGCCGGCCCAACCACCATGGCCACCATCGACGCCGCCGCGGTCGCGATCCGCGCCAACATCACCGAATACGGCGCCTGGCCGGTGCTGCGGCGCAACCTCGCCCTGTTGGCCATCGACGGACATGACCCCATCGACGCCCTCCACCGCGCCGCCGCCACCCCGCTGGGAAATTCCATCGACGTCGCCGCCCTGCTCGACTGGCGGCTCACGCCCCCGCCCGGATCAGCCGCCGAACAAGTCGGTCCGCTGCGCTGGCTACCCGCCGTCCCCGACGCCCTGCGCGCCCACCCGCACTGGGGCCCCTACCTGCACGCGCGATCAGATCTGGTCACCGATCTGGCCAACCAGATCCGCGCCGCGGCCCGTGACTGGCAACCCGCCACCGTCCCGCCGTGGGCGCGCCCACTGCTGGCCGACCAACCCCAGCTGATGGCCGAGATCGCGGTATTCCGCGCCGCCCACAACGTCGATACCGCCGACACCCGCATCACCGGCCCCGAACAACACGCCAACCGCTCGGCGGCCATCCAGCAGCTCATCGACGCCCGCGTCGACGCCGCGTTGCGCGTCGGCGAACCCGGCGCGCAACGCTGGCGCAGCCTCGCCGAGAGCATCGACGCCCACATCACCACCGACCCGTACTGGCCCCAACTGGCCACCCACCTCGACCAAGCCGCGCGCGCCGGCGCCGACGTCGCCGCCCTGCTCACCGAGGCGATTGAGCGTCACGGGCCGCTGCCGGACGAGCTGCCCGCCGCAGCCCTGTGGTGGAGGCTATCCGGCACGCTGGAACCACCCACCCTCGCGGCCGCCAACACCGGGCTGCGCCCAACCTGGACCCCCGAGCTGCACCGCCTGCTGGGCTCACCCATCGCCGAAACCATCATCGCCGACCCGGCCTGGCCGTCACTGGTCGCCGCCGTCGCCGCGTCCGGCTGGCCGCCGCACGACCTGCTCGCCGCGGCCGCCGAGCACCTGCGCGACATCGCCGAAGCCGAACACCTGCGGCCCGACGAATACGCCCGCTTACTCACCTACCGCATCGAACTGCTCACCCACCACGCCGCCACCATCGACACCGACATCCCCCACCCAGCCGAGGCCGCCGACCACGCCGCCGTGGTCGCCGAACCCGGCGAGCAGCTCGACCTGTTCCACGACGTCGAACCCCCACCCGACCCCCACGACTACCCCTACAGCTACGCCGAAGACACCTTCGACGGCCTGGACTTCACCGACCTGCCCCGACACCGCTCCGCACCACTGGCGGGCGGCGTAGACGCCGACATCGCCGCGCTGCGCGCCCAGCGCGACACCGCCCACGCCCACGCCGCCGCGCTCGCCCAGGCAATCCTGCGCGGCGCCGGTCCCGCCGAACTGGCCGCCGCCAGCGAGCTCGCCGACTTGCACGACCGCCACCAGCAGCAGCGCCACCACCAGCACAGCCTCGCCCACGCCCACGGTGACTGGGTCAGTGCCGAACACACCGCTGAAATACATCGCGCACTACTCGATCACCTCGCCGCCCAAATCGGCGCAGCCGAGGGCGCCGGCGATGGCACGCTGGCCGCCACCTACCGCGCCCACCGCGACGAGCTCGGCGCGCACACCAGCGACATCGACGCCGCAATCGGCACCACCCGGCAACGCCTCGACGCCGCCCGCACCGCGCTCATCGAGGCCGCCGGCGGCGCAGAGAACATCGTCACCGAACGCGACATCCACACCCGCCGCGCCCAAGTCCAGCGCGCCGACATCGACACCCTCACCCAGGCACGCGCCCACGCCCGCGAGCTCACCAGCCAGCTGGCCCGCGCCGAAGCCGCGGCCGCGCGGGCCTTCGCCGGCACCCGCGAGGATCAACCACACGCCAGCATCGATCTGGCGGCGCAGGTGTCGGTGTTGCGGTCGGAGGTGGAGGTGTTGGAGGCCGCGACCGTGCGCGCTCCGGCGGGCATGTACCGGGTGCCCGAGCAGGCCTTGGCGCCGCTTGACGAGCAGGCCGCGCGCGCGGTCATCGCGATCGCCAACAGCGCCCAAGCCATCCAACCGCTGACCCTGGGTGCCGGGGCGGACAAACCCGCAGTGCTCGCTGCGATCACCGCGGCCGCCCACCATCACCAGCACCGCATTCTGGCGCTGACCGCCACCGAGGCCGCCGCCGGCTACGCCGGCGCGCACCGCTACGCCGACACCACCACCGCCGCCGCAGCAGGCATCGACAACCTGCAATCGGGGCGGTGGCGCACTGCGCCGATCGGCAGCCTGCTCATCGTCGACGACGCCGATCGCCTACCCGCCGAACAGCTGCGCTGGCTCATCGACAACGCCGCAATCACCAACTCCAAACTGCTGCTCATCACCACACCCGACGAGACCGGCGACACCCAACGCGACCACACCCTCACCGACGCCCTGCACCGACACCTGCCCTGGGCCCAACACCTCGGCCAGGTCCCGATCCAGCAGCGGCCCACCGCCATCGAGGCCGCCACCAGCCACCAGACCGCCACCGCCGAGACCGCCGACCAGTCCCAAGCCCAGCGCGAAACCACCGAGCTGCTGGACCGCCACACCCAGATACACACCCGCTACCAACAAACCCACACCCACACCGACCTGCACTACGACACCCACCAACACCACGACCGCGACACCGGACTCGAACTCTGACACCCACCCACCACCAACCGGCGATCGACAGCGCTCCCGCTCGACGACGGGCGGCGGGCTATCACCGACTCGCATCGGTCTCGCGTGATCCAGACACTCGGGTCTGCGGCGACGTCCCGCGACTGAGACGGGCATAAGCTGCGGTGAATGGTTGCGAGCGAACGCGACTGAAAACTGGTGGCAACGATCGTGAGGAAGGTGCCGTTGCCCGAAAGCCGTCACAAGTATCTATACGAGCGACTTGGAGACCACGACTTTCAGCAGCTCGTCGGCGCCTTGCTGACGCTGCGATTTTCCGACTTCGTGCCGCTGCCGCTGCGCCAAGCTGACGGCGGCCGAGACGGGGTTCAGATCGCGCCCCAGAAGCGCCTTGTCTACCAGGTCAAGTGGTCAGCCGACGGCACGCACAAGAATCCCGTCGATTGGCTCGATAAGACGATCACCCAGGAAGCCGACACCATCCGCCGCCTCGCGTCCGAGGGCACACGCAAATACGTCATCGTCACGAACGTGTCGAGCACCGGAAAGGCGCAGTCAGGGACTTTCGACAAGCTCAACCGCAAGCTCAAACAACACACCAAGGACTTCGGCCTGGAGATGGGGGCCTTTTGGCGAGAAGCGCTCGACCCCATGGTCGACTCGGCGCCGACAGAAACGAAATGGGCCTATGCCGACATGCTCGCCGGCTGGGACCTCATTCGCTATCTCGTCAGCGATCACGTGGAGGCCAAACGCGACGCGAACCTTCGTGATGTGCTGCGGCGAGTCGCGGCCGCGCAGTGGGCTGAGGACGTGTGCATCAAATTTAGTCAGGTAACAGATCTCGACCGAGATCTTGACCGAGAACGCCTGTCCGACTTGTTCGTTGACGTGCCCGCGCAACGAATCGAAGCGCCGCGGCGCGCTATGGAGCGCCGGGCGGGAGGCGGTCTAAGCGATCCCGAGCTCGGCGGCGCCGCCGCATACATCATGACCAGATCCCCCTACCCGCTAACCCTCGTCAGGGGCGCACCCGGCCAGGGCAAGTCCACGCTCGGGCAATTCATCTGCCAGACCTTCCGCGTCGCATTCATGCCGAAGAACACAGCGACAGCTGGTCTTCCGACGATCGAGGAACCGCGATTCCCCCTCCGTCTCGACCTCGGCGACTACGCCGCATGGATGCGGGGAATCGACGTCTTTGACACCTCAGAATCGGTGAAAGTCCAGAAGGGCAAAAAGCGGCCTGCCGCGCAGGCAACCGTCGAATGCTTCCTCGCTGACTTGATCTCCCATTACGGCGGCGGCAGCACCGTCAACGCCTCAGACGTGCAGGACATGTTCAAACGGGTACCGAGCCTGCTCGTCCTTGACGGACTGGACGAAGTGGGCAGCATATCGGCACGTCAGCGCGTCGTGCGGGAGATTGGCTTGTTCTGCGCCCGAGGGAACTCCTATGCCGTCGAACCGCGAGTAATTGTTACATCACGACCAAATTCGGCGGGGCTCCCGGAGCCCGATTCGCGAATGTTCGAGATTATCTCTTTAAGCCCTCTCGACGATGCCCTGCGCGACCAATACCTGCGCAAGTGGTGCGGCGTGCATAAACTCACCGCCACCCACAGCCGCACTTTGCGCCGCAATTTTCACGAAAAAACCCGAGAACCTTATATCGGCGAGCTGGCAGGCAACCCGATGCAGCTGACAATTCTCTTGTCCCTATTACGCCAGCACGGAGACGCAACGCCGAGTCAGCGCACAGAGCTCTACGACTATTACATGACCATGTTGCTTGCCCGAGAAGCAAACAAACATCCCGACTCGGTCCGAAAGCACCGAACAGATCTCATGGAAATCATTCCATTCCTCGGCTGGTACCTGCAATCACGAGCCGAGGAAGACGGCCACACGGGTCGGATGCCCCAGGCCGAGGTCGAGGCCGCCATGAAGCACTTCCAGCGGACCTACGGAAAGCCCGAGCACACCGTCGACGAACTCTTCGAGGCAGCCACAGATCGATTGTGGGCGCTCACCAGCAAAGAAGTCGGCTACTTCGAATTCGATGTGCAGTCTTTGCGGGAGTACTTCGCCGCCCGGTTCCTGTACTTCAACGCCGGCGAGGGCGACCCACACTTCGATCGCACCGTAGTACTGCGCGAGCTGCTCCGCCGGCCATACTGGCTCAACACAACCCGTTTCTACGGCGGCAACGCTTCGGGTGCCGACATCTACTCGCTTCGCGCCGGGATCGCCTACGAGCTTGCCGAAAACCCCAACAGACAGGTACGAGTCGCGGCGTGGAGCCTCCTCACCGACGGCGTATTCAACAGTCGCCCCATGGAAGCGGCGGCCATCGTGGACGCGCTCACCGACGACCACAGTGGTCGTGTCTTGCTGGCCGCTCTGGACGACAAACAGATCACAGCCCTGCCCGACGCCAGCCACACCGACACCGCATGGCAACGCCTCACCACAGCCATCGCCGCAGACCCCGGCAACCCTGACAATCACACCCGGGTGCGTGTCCTTCGCGACCTGCTCGGACTGAGGCGAAAGTTCGCCGACTGGTGGGTCGACCGCCTACAAGCAGCCATCGGCGACAGCAGCGAAATCGCATGGCTCGAGATCGGCGCTCACTGCGAAGTCGCCGCCGGAGACGCCATTGACATCCCGGGCCTTCACGCTCAGGACAGACGACGCGCCCAACTCATTCTCAACACCGGTGCAGTCCCCGCCCCCAACAGCGCGCTCGAACAACAGCTCCGCCGCGCCGTCCTCGACGGGCAGTGCCCGGAAACGACTTCGCTGCGCTCCGAACTGAGCAAGATCGCCGTCGCTCTCAGCCCTGCCACCTTCTACCCGTCCGGGACAACCTTCAAAGCGCCCAAGACAACCCGCGAACCTCGATCGCAGGCCATCCAGGAACTGAAAAAACTCGGATCGCCCTACGCCACCATCGCAGCGCTTCGCCGATTTCGCCGCGGCGAGAAAGGGACCACATACCCGTGGTCGAACACCTCCACCGCCCTATTCGAACACGTCGGCCGCTGCTGGCTCGTAACAGAAATCGCGGTGATCGGCGCCGCCTCACCGCTGCGCAACGGTTACACACTGCGCCCCGGCGCCGACGCCCTCGGCCCTTCGGGCCACCCCGCCGCACTCATAGCACTGACCCGGGCCAACAGAAACGACCCGAACTGGTGGCGGGAACGACTCCACGCATGCACCCCGACAACCTCTCCAAGGCCGAGTGGGCGTTCGCGCTCTGGGGAGTCGCCGACGGCCACGTCATCGACCACCATTTCGGCGAGTTCGAAGAGCTACTCACCCATCTGCCATTGCGACTCCAGCAGGCCGTGCAGGTCGCAGCCGAAAGGCTGGGTGACGCCGGATTCCTGGTGAATCGCCAGATCACATCGACACCCACAAGCGAGCGCACATCTTCTCTACTCAAGCACCGCGACACGCCCACGCCTGCGCCTGGACGGCCTGCCGAACAAGTCTCCCGCCAAGCTGGCGACCAGCCAGCCCCGCTCGCCGCCATCGCGCGTCGAGAGAAGTGGCTCAACGTAGACCAGACACCGACGTACCGGTAAACAAGGCCGTGCTTCAACACTCGCCGAATGCGACCAGCTCGCTCTACGGCGAACCGCCTCCGGAGACCTATGGGCGGTGTCATCGGGCAAGGTGTTTAACTGCGCCAAACTGCACGCCGCGCTAACCGACCCCGATGCCAGCGCCGCCCTTCAAATCGCTTTAGACACACTGGAACCCAGTGATTGGGCGGCACGCTCCATGCTCGCCCGCTCCTACTGGCCAGTCCCCGCCCGCTGGCCCATCGGCCCACAGCTCAAACGTCCAGTCGATGAGTGAGGGGCACAGCGGGCGCAGGGCGTGCCACCCGTCAGTACCTGCGCCTGTTTGCACGAATAAATCCATCGACGACGTCGGCGGGAATGCGCCCACGGGTGGACACGTTGTGTCCGTTGCGGCGAGCCCATTCACGGATCGCCTCGGTCTGTTCACGATCAATCTCGGTAACGCGGCCACCCCGAACCACATACTTCCGGGGCGCCTCAAAGGCACGCACCCGGTGGCTTTCCTTCGGCTCCTGAGGTACTCCTTGCACCTCATGCGTAGCGCCGATCGCACCGCCCTCGCCTTCAGATCGTTCCTCGCCGACGTCGGCTGACTCGGCGTCCGCGTCGGCGTCGTGCAGCGAGGTGAGCAGGTCAGCCGTCACGGCCTCGACGCGACGCGCCCGTATCAGCTCTGTCAGTTCATCGAGACCGAGATCGATGAACTGCTGTGCAACCTGCTGTGCTTCCGCCGACACTCCGGGTTCGTTGACGGTGGCGCGCGCCATCACCAGCGCTGCCTGCGCGGCCTTGGCCGGCGGCGCATCAGCCAGCAGCCTGTTGAAGCTCATCGCGTCTCCTCTGTCTGGGCTCCATTGTCCGGCTCCAGCGGCGCAGTGTCACCACCAAGGCCCATCTCGGCCGCCAGGCTGCCTTGCTGCTCATCCATGAACACGTTGAGCATCGACACGAGATGCGTGTCCTGCACCCCTTTGGCCGCGTCGCGTATCGACACCACCATCTCCGACGCCTGTACGGCGTCGATCACCGGATCGTCGTCGTTTTCGACGGTCGCGGCATTGACGACCCACTCAAACCGCTTCCACAGCTGATCCGCTTTGGCGGCATTGTCGCGGTGCTCAACGTCTGCTTTGGCGGCATTGTCGCGGTGCTCAATGTCGATCATGGTCGCGGCGTGGCTGCGGCTGCTAATCAGATGCGAGCCCAATAACGCAGCTAGCCCGGCGGATAACGCAAACACCCCTGCCGTGCCGGTGGCCACCGGCTGGGCGAAGTCCTTCCACCACGCTGTGCTGAACGGGATCTGCGTAGCCCGTCCGAACATAAAGCCCGCGAGAAAGATAGCCAGCACGGCGACAATGCCGATCGCCCAACGCACAGGGCCAGGCAGGGTCATGCGGTGCCGCGGCGCGTCAGCCATTTCCAAACCCTACCGAGCTCGCTCAGTCGAATGACGTTTGCTGCCCGTGGGGCGTGTCGACGCTCAGCGCGCTACCGCTTATCTCTAGCGTCTGACACCGATTGTGCTGCTTGAGCTGCTCTATGCGTCAGTGCCATGTATACGACGGAACCACCGAGAATTCTGGGGCTGCGCTATCGGCGCACCAAAGCCCGAATATTAGCCGCGGACTCGGCCACCATTGTGAGTTCCGCCTGTTATCGGTGGCGGCATGGAAGTCCAGATCTGCCGGTATAGCGGAGGGCCGACTATCGCGGCATGCATGACGATCCTCGCCAGGGGCACGCCGTGCCACCGGCATCTGCGCGCGCCGCTAGGGCGGGGGAACGCGACGGAACCTCTTCCCGCAGGCCCGGATACTTCACCGATCCGGCCAGCCGAGCAGTGCAATCCACCGCGGCGATCGCGCAGCGCGGCTAAACTCCCAGCGCAGGCGGTTGACGCCGCAGCTTCCGTCCGCGAGCAGCGAGGGGATTCAGAACGCGGTGACGCGGCTTTTCGACAACATTACGGCCGACTCACAGCTTGGCGTCCACCTGCAGGCGACCTTCGCCGACTTTGACCGAATGGACGTAGCCGTCGGCTATTTCAACCTGCGAGGCTGGAGAGCGTTCGACAGCCTGGTCAAGAAGAAAGTCGAGGCCGGCGTCGAAGGACCCGTCGTTCGAATCCTGATCGGGATGGTGATCGGCGGGCCTCAGCAGGAGGCACTGGAGAACCTCCAGTCGATGGTCGACGGCACCCAACAGCCGGACGCTGACGGCAACGCCGCCCGCGAACGCAAAGCGCTGTTGCTCGAACAACTTCGCACACAGCTGATGCGTGGCCTTCCGGTAGCGGCCGACCGAGCCGCCCTGCAGTCACTTCGTGACCTCATCGACCAGGGCGCCGTGCAGCTGAAGGTCTTCACCCGCCGACCGTTGCACGGAAAGACGTACATCTGCTATCGCCAAGACCTCAACAACCCGATCACCGGGTTTGTCGGGTCATCCAACCTCACCGGACCCGGCTTGACCACCAATTACGAACTCAACGTCGATGTCGTGGAGACGGTCGGGGCCCAGGCATTGGCCACATGGTTCGAGGACCGCTGGAATGATCGGTTCTCCCGCCCGATCGATGCGGAGTTGCTCGACCTGCTTGATGACTCCTGGGCCACAAAGCAGCCGCGCCGCCCCTACGAGGTGTTCTTGAAGGTCTGCTACGACCTGTCCCGCGACGTGCGTGAAGGGTTGGCCGAGTACTCGGTGCCCGTCGAGATCGGCCACCAACTCCTCGAGTATCAGTCCACCGCGGTGCAGACGTTGGCCCGTCGCCTGATGACTCGCGGCGGCACCATGCTCGGCGACGTCGTCGGGCTGGGCAAAACGCTCACCGCGATCGCCGTCGCGCTCATGCTGCGCGAGGAACATGGCTACCGCCCGCTGGTGGTCTGTCCCAAGAACCTGGTTTCGATGTGGGAGGAACACTTCGCCGCCTACGACCTCGACGGCCGCGTTGTGCCCTACAGCCAGGCGCACTCAATCCTGCCGTCGGACTACATCCGCCGCTACCCGCTGGTCATCGTCGATGAGTCCCACACGCTGCGTCACGAGACCCGCCGCGACTACCGCGCCGTCCAAACCTACATCCGCGAAAACGACAGCAAGGTGCTGCTACTCACGGCCACCCCGTACAACATCCGGTTCAGAGACGTCGCCAACCAGCTTTCGCTGTACCTCGACGATGACGAGGACCTCGGCATCGCACCGACCAACGCGATCGCCGCCGACCCCCGGTTCGTCGACAGAGTCGACGGCAAGACCACCACCATGCTGGCGTTTCGCCGCTCCGAGGATCCGGACGACTGGAAACGCCTCATGAGCGAGCACCTCGTGCGGCGCACCCGGACGTTCATCCGCAACAACTACGCCCTCATCGACGAGAACGGGCACCAATACCTGGAGTTCACCGACGGCCGCCGATTCTCCTTCCCCCAGCGGGTCCCCATCCCGATCAACCACTCCTTCGGCACCGATGACCCGGCAGCCATCATGGCCAGCAACACCACGCTCGATACCCTCAACCGGCTCCTGCTCCCGCGCTACGAGCTCGGCAAGTACATCAACCCCGCCGCGGCCCTGACCGAGGCCGAACGAGAGTTCGTCGACAACCTCACCCGCGGCCGCGGCCACGTCGCCGGGTTCGTGCGGACTACCTTCTACAAACGCCTATCGTCGTGCGGGCACTCCTTCACCCTGTCGCTGCGCCGCCACATCGCGCGCAACGAGCTGTTCTGCTACGCCATCGACCAGGGACTTGCCGTGCCCACCGGCACGATCGTCGACACCAGCTTCGCCCTCGACGACGGCGCCACCGGACCCGACGGCGACGAGGATCCCACCACCGATGACCTTGCCGACGCCGAACAGCTCGGCGACACCGCCGAACGCCGCTACCAGGCGCTCCAAACCGCCAACCCGCCCTCAGTGACCTGGATCCGCCCCGAGATCTTCACCGAGCAGTTGCGCACCGACCTGGCCCGCGACACCGACGCGCTCACCGCATTACTGGAGGCCTACGGCGGCTGGGAGGCGGCCCGCGACTCCAAACTCGCCGCCCTGATCGAACTGCTCACCGACCGCCACCCCGACGACAAACTGCTCATCTTCACCGAGTACAAAGACACAGCCGACTACATCGGCAGCGCCCTACAGACCCACGGCATCGCCGACATCGCCGTGGCCACCGGCGAAAGCGAAGACCCGACCGCGCTGGCCCATCGGTTCTCGCCGCGCTCGAACGTCCTGCCCGGCCAAGAACGCCACCACGCCGTCGACAACGAGCTGCGCATCCTGGTCGCAACCGACGTGCTCAGCGAAGGCCAAAACCTCCAAGATGGGCACATCATCGTCAACTACGACCTGCCCTGGGCCATCATCCGCCTCATCCAGCGCGCCGGCCGCGTCGACCGCGTCGGCCAAGAGTCCGCCACCGTGCTCGTCTACTCGTTCTTCCATGAATCCGTCGACACCGTGCTCAGCCTGCGCCAGCGCATCGCCGACCGCCTGCACGCAAACGCCGAGGCCTTCGGCTCCGACGAGCAGTTCTTCGGCACCGCAACCGAAGTCCAAGCCATCACCGACCTGTACAACGGCACCCTGCCCGATGACGACAGCGCCGAGGACGTCGACGCCTCCAGCCTGGCCTACCAGATCTGGCACGCCGCCCAACGCGACGACCCCGACCTCGCACGCCGCGTCGCGGCGCTACCAGACCTCATCTCAGCCACCAGAACGCGGCGTCTCACCGACCGCGGCGACGGAGTGCTCTGCTACGTGCGCACCGAATCCGGTGTCGACGGCTTCGGTGAAGCCACCACCGACGGCGAAACGCGACAACTCACCGGCCATGAAGTTCTGCGCGCATTCGAAGCTCACCCAGACGAACCGGGCTTGGCGCTGCGCGACGACCACGACGACCTCCTGCAGACCCTGGTGCGCGGCAAGCTAGCGACCCCCCACGCCACCGCCGGCAGGCTGCGCGGCGTCCGGCGCCGAATCTGGCAGCGCCTGGGCGCCACCCTCAACAACCACGACGCCGACACCCAGGCCGCGCTCGACGCGCTCTACCAATACCCGCTCACCCACGACGCCGACCAACGGCTGCGACGCGCAATCCGCAACGGCGCCAGCGATGAAGACCTCGCCGTACGCATCGCTGCGCTGCACCGCGACGGCGACCTCGTGGTAGCGGCCCGAGCAGGCAACGACCCGATCCGCATTGTGTCCAGCATGGGAATTCGGTCGTGAGTGAGGACAGACTGCTCGACTTGGTCGACGCCCACGAGTTCCGAGACCTGTTCGTCGACGAGCTGGGATGGAACAACCCCGACCACCCCGACGTCACCGTCACCGTCGAAGAATCGCCCTACACCCTCACACCGGTGGCCAGCTACAAAGGGCTACGTATCTGGCACTGCCCGCAACGTCCCCCGCGCAAGATCCAACGCCAAATCGACGTCCTAGTCGGCAAAGACAACCAGGAACGGCTCATCGTCTTCACCGACGACAACCGCCAGGACTGGCGATGGCCGCGCCGGGCGCAACTCAATGGGGCCAACGCCAAACTGCTTGTCCACGAACACATCACCGGCGACCGCAACACACACCTGACCACCCGTCTGCGCGCGATCGCACTCGATCTCGATCACGACATTTCCCTAGTCACCCTGCTCGAGCAGATGCGCGACGCCTTTGACCGAGAAGCCGAAACCGCCGCCGTCGCGGCCGCCCGCCTCATGGGCCGGCTCTACAGCGAACTCGACGCAGCCCACGTCGACGCCCACAACGCCACCCTCCTGCTGGCGCGGCTGTTGTTTGTGCTGTTCGGCGACGACGCCGACATGTGGAAACCGGAGAACCTCTTCGAACGGTGGCTATCAGAGCACACGGCACCCGACACCCTGCACAAGAACCTGGTCGACCTGTTCGAGGTCCTCAACACCCCCGAAACCCGGCGCCGCCTGCCCGAAGACTCCCCACTTCAACCCTTCCGCTACATCAACGGTGGCCTGTTCGCCGACCCGCTGCCGCTGCAGCCACTGCCGGCGGCGTTTCGAGACGCACTGCTTGAGGCATGCCAATTCAACTGGTCCACCATCTCCCCGGCCGTGTTTGGGTCGATGTTCCAAACCGTCAAAGACCGCGAAGCACGCCGCACCGCCGGCGAGCACTACACCACCGAACACAACATCCTCAAGACCATCCGCCCGCTGTTTCTCGACGAGTACCGCAACCGCCTCGACCAAAGCTGGGACAGCCCAACCAAACTGAAAAAACTTCACAACGACCTCGCCGAGGCCCGATACCTCGACCCGGCCTGTGGGTGCGGGAACTTTTTGGTGGTCGCCTACCGCGAATTGCGTGCACTGGAGCTGGAAATCCTCAAACGGCTACGCGACCTCGCGATGGTGCACGCCAGCACAAAGAAGGTCGAAAGGGCGCAGCTGAGCCTGGATGTCACCAAGGACGTCAAAGTCACGATGGACCACTTCTTCGGCATCGAGATCGAAGAGTGGCCCGCCCGTATCGCCGAGACGGCCATGCTGCTCGTCGACCACCTCGCCAACCAGCAGATGGCTATCGAGTTCGGCGTGGCACCCGACCCGCTGCCAATCACTGTGGCGCCCACGATCATTCACGACAACGCATTGCGCGTCGACTGGAACACAGTCGTGCCCGCGTCACCGGCCATGGTGGTGTTCGGCAACCCGCCGTACGCGGGTAAGAAGCAGCGCACCGCCCAACAGACCGCCGACATGCAGTACGTCTGGGGCAGCGCCTACTCCGGCGAAGCCGATTACGTCACAAGCTGGTTCACCAAAGCGGTCGACTACTTCTGCGACACCGCCGGCCGTTGGGCATTCGTCAGCACCAACTCCGTGGCCCAAGGCGTCGTCGTCGCACCCGTTTTCGGTGACCTGTTCGCCCGCGGCTGGCGCATCACCTTCGCCCACCGCACCTTCGCATGGTCATCAGAAGCCGTCGGCCAGGCGATCGTGCACTGCGTCATCATCGGGATGAGCAACCGACCCGCCGAGCGGCATCGACTGTTCGAATACCCCACACCGACCTCACAGCCCATCGAGCTCGACGTGCCAACGATCAACGCCTACCTCGTCGACGGCCCCAACGTCCTGGTCACCGACCGCCGCCACGCCCTCAACCCGCAGCTCGACAGCGACATCCGCTTCGGATCAATGGCAGCCGACGGACGGCAGACGGCCGAGGACAGCGACGGTGGTGGCCTGCTCGTGAAACACACCGACTACACCCAGCTCGACCCCAGCGACACAGTCGCCGCCAAGTACCTGCGCCCGTTCGTCGGAGCACGCGAGCTCCTGCACGGCACACCCCGCTGGTGCATCTGGATCCCCGACGACAAGCTGCCCGCCGACGTGGCCAACTCTCCGTTCCTGCAAGCCCGCATCGAACACGTACGCCACTTCCGCTCAGAGGTAGCCAAAGACGCCGGCGTCCGCGCCGCCGCCGCCACCCCATGGCGCTTCAACCGCGTCCAGCAGCCAACCTCGGCCTACCTCTGCATCCCCAGGCACGTCTCCGAGAACTACCGGTACTACCCGGCCGCACGATTCGAGCCCGACATCATCTCCGGCGACCACAACTTCGTCGTTGACGACCCGGACGGATTCTTCTTCGCCCTCCTCTCCTCATCAATGTTTATGACCTGGCAAAAAACCGTCGGTGGCCGCATCAAATCAGATCCACGCTTCGCAAGCACCTACACCTGGAACACCTTGCCGCTACCCACCATCGACACCCAGCTGCGCAATCAGATCGTGCAGGCCGGCCAACAAGTCCTCGCCGCTCGAGCGCTACATTCGTCGCGATCCCTCGCCGAGCACTACGACCCGGACAGCATGGATCCCAAACTCGTTGCCGCCCACCAACAACTCGATGGGCTCGTCGACGCCGCGTTCGGCGCCACTAGCGGCTGCGACAACCAGCTGCAGCGCCAAGAGATCCTATTCGCGCGGTACGCAGAACTCATCGCATAGAGCCGTTTCAAACAGAGTGATGGCGAAACGAGAGGCGAAACCCGTGAGCGTCGACGTCCCCGAGCTCTTCGACGGCGCAAAGCCGCCCGAGCGTGAGCAGTTCGTGCTCAACCAGGGCTTCACCCGCGACCTCGGCTACTGCAGGGGCCTCCTGCCCGACACACGCATGTGGCCGGCAGAACTGGATCATCTCGCCACCGACAATGGCCGCGGCCGCATCGCTCGGCGCACCCTGTTCGAGATCGCCGAACGTGCCACAACCGATACTGATCCTTGGGCGGCCATCCAGCTACACGCAGCGATCGTGTTCTGGGGCGCGCCTCCTGGACAGTCGATGGTGCGCGCAGTACGCCCGTTCGCCGAAGATGCTGCAGCGCAGCGATTTACCCAGGCACTGGCACTCGTACGCGGGGAGGGCGCCGAAAGTGCGTACAAAGCGTTGAGTCGGCGAGGCCGACTGTGGATCGCCAACCTCGGACCCTCCTACTTCACAAAATTCTTGTACTTCGGCGGCTACGGCGCCAAAGCCTATATGCCCCAACCATTGATCATGGATGACAATGTCATCTCCGCGTTGAAGGACGTGACCAAAAAGCCCTGGGAGGCATCCGCAGCCGACTACATGCGCTACCTCGACACGGCAGCCGATTGGGCGTTCGAGTTCAACGTCGCCGCCGACGTCATCGAGCGGCGGCTGTTTCAAATCGGAGAGGAATAGCGGCGCCACACTAGGGGAGATGCCGACGGTGACCTGAGCACTGACGTGTCTTACGGCTAGAGCTAACGCCCTATCGTTGTGCCCCAACCGAATCGGCGGTGATGGTGATCGGCGCTTCACGTTCGCTGACGAGTCGGTACAGGGCCTCGAATTGCGCCTGGCTTTCGTCGTCCAATTCAGGCTTATGGACATCGGCAGTGGCGTCGCGCAGCAGAGTGGCCAGGGTTTCGGCAAGGCGTTGCGGGCCGCTGCCCTCATAGCCGGTGCGGTAGTAATCGAACCCGGTATCAGGCAGTGGCCAAATGTGGCGCGCTCCGTCGCGGAAGAAGGCTGCTTCGTCGTTGATCTCGGCGTCGAGAAGCTGCCCACGCGCACCAGGGGTGCTGGTGCCGACCCCCGCGTAAACAATGCCGTTGTCGCCCTGGATGATCCACGTGTTCTCGTTGTCGGGGTCGGTGAGCCAGCGCACTGGGAGCGCACCGCGCCCGAGGTAACCGCGGACAAACCAGAACCCGAGTTCACTGTGGCGATCCTCCGCGACGTCGACCAGGCGCTGGACCCATCGAATCGCCATCGACGTCGCCGACGTCCGGTTGATGCGGATGACATGGGTCAGGACGGGCATGAACGCCCAGTGGCCGGCCACCCGCAGAGCGTGTCTGGCGGCATGTTCGGGTGCGCGATGGTGAAGGATGGTCGCGGCCTCGTCGGCGGTGAGCACCGGCTCGGGTTGGGTGATGTCGACTGTGCTGATCGCGGCCTGGATCAGTCCAGGTGTCAGGCAATTCCGGTCGTGAAGCGTGCGGCCATTGAGCCGCGCGAGGACCCGGCTGGCCAGCTTGTCGAGGGCGTCGCGCACCGCAGCGGAATGGTTGGCACCGGCCAACGCCGTGATATGGCCGGTGTCAACCTCAGGTGCGTACGGCGCCAGAGGCACGACGGGCGCGCCAGGCTGCCAGCTCAGCATGATGTCGAGATCCCTCAATAACGGCGACCACCAAGGGATATCGACGCGCAGCAGGTTGGCCAGATCCGACCACTTGTAGCGAGCGCCGCCGCACCGAACCGGGTCGCCGCGATACACCCGATTGCGTTCGACGACAACAACAGTCGGCTCCTCTCGCCTCTCACCGCCCGCGGAGAGAGGCGGCGAGGTGGTTTCGCCGTTCGGCACGGCGACAGCCTCGATCTTCGGTGGGACACATTTGAGAAGTTCGGCCGCGGTTTCCTCCACATCGTGGATGTTCATGGTGTTTTCACCATCCGGGTAGGCGACCGCGATCAGCGCACCGTTATCTGCAGGCTGCCACGTGTGGACGGCGAAATTGCCGACCTTTGGCACCCTCGCTCGTTGCGCGTGGACGAACTGGGCCGGTGGTGGCTCAGCAGTTCGCGGGAACAGCCGTGGGACAACATCGCGGGCCTTGCGCCGACGCTCGAGGATGTAGCGGAACACTTGCTCACTCGAGAAGTAGATCCGCCCCCCCTCAGTGCTCGGTTGTGGGAACTTCGCATCCTTGCGTGAGACGTAGTGATAGATGGTGTCCGGCTTCAGGCCCGTGAGCGCCGCAGTTTTCTCGACGTCGAACCAGATCGAAGCCCAGCAGCTACGGTCGCTCCAGATACTCACTCAGCCCCCTAGAATCCATAATCATTCTGGATAATACGCACCTCGGCGTCCAGAATCCATAGTCATTCTGGATGTTTCGCGACGGTGTGTGGTGCACAGCTCGCGTCACTGTCGATCGATCCCTGGTGGTGGGTGGGTGTCAGAGTTCGAGTCCGGTGTCGCGGTCGTGGTGCTGGTCGGTGTGGTGGTGCAGGTCGGTGCGGGTGTGGGTTTGTTGGTAGAGGTCGTGTATCTGGGTGTGGCGGGCCAGCAGTTCGGTGGTTTCCCGCTGGGTCTGGGACTGGTCGGCGGTCTCGGTGGTGGCGGTCTGGTGGCTGGTGGCGGCCTCGATGGCGGTGGTCCGCTGCTGGGCCGGTGGTTGGCCGAGGTGTTGGGCCCAGGGCAGATGCCGGTGCAGGGCGTGGGTGAGGGTGTGGGCGGGTTCGCGGTGCTCGTCGCCGGTGGTGTTGGTGATGAGCAGCAGTTTGGAGTTGGTGATGGCGGCGTTGTCGATGAGCCAGCGCAGCTGGGTGGCGGGTAGGTGCTCGGCGTCGTCGACGATGAGCAGGCTGCCGATCGGCACCGGGCGCCAGCGCCCCGACTGCAGATTCTCGATCCCGGTTTCGGCGGCGGTGGTGGTGTCGGCGTAGCGGTGCTCGCCGGCGTAGACGGCGGCGGCCTCGGTGGCGGTCAGCGCCAGCACGCGGTGCTGATGCTGGTGGGCGGCCGCGGTGATCGCAGCCAGCACCGCGGGCTTGTCGGCGCCGACACCCAGGGTCAGCGGCTGCACGGCTTGGGCGCTGTTGGCGATCGCGATCACCGTCCGCACCGTCGGCTCATCCAGGGAGCCCAGCGCCTGCTCGGGCACCCGGTACATGCCCGCCGGAGCCCGCACGGTTGCGGCCTCCAACACCTCCACCTCCGACCGCAACACCGACACCTCCGCCGCCGCGGCCTGCTGCCGCCGTACCTCGTACGCGGCCGCACTGGACCGCTCGTTTGCGCGCACATCGGCGCGCAGCTCGTCAGCGCTGGTGTAGCCGAGCTCCTCAAGGACGCGTGGGGTCGGGTTGAGCAGCAGCGACCATCCCGGTTGGCGGCCCCGCTCGGCCAAGCGTTGTTCGGCGGCCGCGGCCTTGGCCTTGGCTTCCGGGCTTTCGGAGGCCAGCCTCAGCTCCAGGGTCAGCGACGCCAATTCGGCCTTCTTGTCGGTCAACTCGCCGAGCTGCTCGAAACCACCCGGCGGATTGGCCAGCAGGTCATCGAGTTCGGCGCGGTCGCGCTCGAGTTCACCGCGCAGGGCCTCGTGATGACGAGGCAGGTCGGTGTAGAGATTTTCGGCGCGCTTGAGCAGCCCCCGTGATTTGGCACCTGCACCATCGCCGGTGGTCGCCATCAGATCGTCTTTCTTGATCTCGGTGATCCGTGAAGGTACCGCCAGCCGCAGCAGCAGCATGTCATGCATCAAATCGCGTGCGGCCAGCACCTCAACCCCGTCGATCGACACCCCAAGTGGGGCGAAACGTGAGGCCCCGCGGTCCTTTCCGGCGATGTATGCCTGCCGGCAGGCTTCCGCGAACGGTTCAACGGCGGTGGCCCGTTCAGCGTGAGTGTGGCCCGCGACGGCGATCATCGGGCTACTCCCTGAGGCGGTGCGATCGGCTGCGCGCGCGGCCACCGGTGCCAGCGTCGCCAGATCCGCCTCCCGCTTCGGCACCGCGCGTTCCAGTGTGGCGACGGTGAAGTCGCGGCGGCGCCCCGCCTCGATATGCGCGCCCGCCAGCGCATTCAGCCGCTTGACGTCTTCAGTCAGCTGCACCTGACGCACATAGCGGGGGTCGCCGGTGGCCAGGGCCTTGGTTTCGGCCGCCGCCGCGCCGAGGTCGCCGCCGGAGAGGTCCTCGATCTCCAGGTCGGTGACCTCGTTGCGGCGCGTCTGCTCGATGAATATCGTCTTGGCTTCTACTTTCTGCCACATCACCGTGTCGTAGGTGCCCTCGGTGACATAGTTGACGATGTCGACCTCATCGTTCTGGTTGCCTTGACGGATGATGCGGCCTTCGCGCTGCTCCAGGTCACACGGCCGCCACGGGACGTCGACGTGATGCAGCGCCCGCAGCCGCGCCTGCACGTTCCAGCCCGTTCCGAGCTTCTCGGTGCTTCCGATCAACACCGACACCTCGCCGCGATTACACTGCGCTCGTAGCACGGCCACTTCGGAGGGTTTGCGTGCCTCGTGGACGAATCGGATTGCCCCAGCGGGCATTCCCCGTTCGATCAGTTCGTCTTTAATGGCCTGGTAGATGCTGAACTGGCGCGGGTTCTTCGAGGGAGTCCCCCGATCGCAGAACGCGATTTGCAGCGGCCCGGTCAGCGCCAGCGGATGACCGGTGTCGGGGTGACGGTAGACGCGATCGGCGTTTGCACGCTGAATGCGCATGATGTCGTCAGCGACAGCGGCCGCACGGCTACGCGTCGGCGCAGGCAAATGCGCGAGGCGCGGATCCAGCGAGGCGTTGCGCCCATCGTTGGCGATCTTGAGCTGGTTGTCTCTGGCCGGGTCCTTAGCGTCGAGATGATCGAGGCGATAACCCAGGTCGGCGATGAGGTCCAGGACTTCGATGTCAGGTGTCAAGGTGACAATGCGGCGCTGTCCACCAACGAGTTTCGGCAACTGCACCGGCACCTGGTCGCGCGTCACGACGTCGGTGTATGCCGCCGAAAGCGCCAGCAGCTCCGGCAGGTTGGTGAACTTGCCGATCCTGGTGACCGGGCGCAGCTTTGTTCCGGTGGCGTTGACTTCGACGGTGGTCACGGTGTCGGTGAACGCCGCGCCCCAGTCGCCCAGATCGGCCACACCGGCGGCCTCCAGCAGCAGGCCACGCAGGTAGGTTTGCATCACCCACAACTCGCCCAGGGAGTTGGCGATCGGGGTGCCCGTGGCGAAGGTGGCCACACGTTCAACGATGCGGTGTTCGGGGATGCCGGCCGCGCGAGCCTCATCACGTCGCCGCTGGCGCAGCACCGTCAGTTTGAGCGAAAGGTCTTCTGCGCGTTGGGCTGCCGTCGGACACGACAACTCCTCGATATTGCACACCCGCTGCTTGTTCTTGTAGTGGTGTGCCTCATCGACGAACAGGTAGTCCGCGCCCGTGTGCTCGAATCGCAGGCCGGTGTCTTTGCTCTCTTGGGCAGTGAGCCGTTCGAGGCGTTCCACCGTGGACTTGATCGCCAGCTCGATGCGCTTCTTGGTGCGCGGTGTTTCGGCCTGCGCGAGTTGGGCGCGCAGAGTGTCAACTTGCTCGCCGATGTAGTCGATACGCATATCGTCGGAGACACCGATCGCAGTGAACGCCGACTGCCCCACGATCACCATGTCCCACTGGCTGGCCGCCGACTGTGCGACCAGCCGTCGACGTCCTTCGGCGGTGGTGGCCGCCGACCCGACCAGGATGCGGGCGGCGGGGTACCATTGCTGCGCCTCGCGCCCTACCTGTTCGATGATGTGGTTGGGCACCACGATCCATGGTTGGCGCACCAGACCCAGCCGAACCAGCTCCATGGCTCCCATCACCATCGAGCCCGTCTTGCCCGCTCCCACAACATGATCCAGCAGAACGGTGGGCTCGTTGATGATCCGCGCGACCGCGTTGCGTTGATAGAAGTGCGGGACGAAGTGATCCGAGAGCCCCGGCAGACGCAGATGGGAGCCGTCGTAGCGCGGCGCACGCAAGCTGTTGAATCGCCGATTGTATTCGGCGACAAGCATGTCGCGGCGGTCCTCGTCGGCGAACAGCCAGCGCCCGAACTCTTCGCTGATGTGGGCGCACTTGGCCTGCGCGGCGAACGTTGCTTGAGTGTCGAGGACACCCTTGTCGTCGTTGACCACCACCGCGCGCGAGTTGCACAGGGCTTCAAGCAGACTCACCGCGTCACAGCCGCGCCGCGCCAACCCGTATTCTTCGGTCATCAGCCGGCCGTGACGCTTGTAGTTCTCGACCTCGACCACCCAGCGCCCCCCGAGGTGCTCGGCGGCCACACCGGTCAGATCGAACGTCTCCTGGGCGAACTGGGCGACCAGGGCGGCCGGTATCCACGGCGCGCCGGGGCGGGCCTTGATCTGCTCGGCGGACCGATCCGCTGGCTGAACCTCGCGCAGCGCTGCGGCGTACTCGCCGTAGACCGGGTTGTGGTGCGCGAGCTCGGTTGCGTCAGCCAGCTTCTGGCGCACATTGCCCGACAGGGCTGTAGCGGCCGGGATCAGCTCATCGGGATCATCCAGGCTCGGATAGACCAGGCCGGCCAGCAGGGCGCGGGCATCGTCAGCTCCGACCCCCAGAAGTCCGGCGATCATCTCCATGTCGACGCGGCGAGCCCGGTCCAGGCTGATCGCCAGCGCCTCTTCCGGGCTGTCGGCAGTGACTCGCTCGACTGACGCGCTCAGCAGGTCGGTGGAGAAGATCGGCGCCTTGACCGCAGTGCCGGCGTCATCGTCGAAGATCTCCAGCGCCGACACGATGGCCCACCCGGGGTCGTGGCGGATTCCGCCGTCGAGGTGGCGGCGCTTCTTATACGGCGCTGGGCTCTCCCACGCTGCGGTGTCCCATTCCTCGGCCAGCCCGTCAGGCACCGGCCCCCGATAGGGCACGCCGGCTTCGCCTTCGCGTTCGCGCCAGCGCGCCTCGAACTCGGCCACCCGCGCGTCGTGGCGCTCCTGAGTGGGTTCTTTGGGATGCACCCAGCTAAATCGGTTGATCGGCCCGTGGCGTCGTACGTAGTTGTCGTAGAGGTAGTTCAGATGCCCGCGCAGCTGATCGCGTTCGGACTGGGGTCGGCCGTCGCGCTGCGAGGTGATCAAGCTGGTCGCCACATCGCGCAGATCGATGAGTTGACGGGTTTCGGCCAGCAGGGTTTTCGGGGTGTTCTGCGGCTGCCAGTCGTGTCCGGCCCAGTACTCGATCGCGCTGGTTTGGTCGTTGTAGCGCAGCGTGTACAGCGGGGTCTGCGGTCCGCGGTCGGCGGCGGTGATCAGCCCGGCATCAAAGGACTGCTCGGAGACGACCGTGAGTGACTCCGCCGTGGCGCTCAGCCCGCGCCCGCGCGCGAGCGCCGCATCGACGATGCCCCCCAGTTGCTCGCCCAACTGGTCGGCGAGCTGCGCGCCGGTGACGCCGTCGACGACCAAGGTGGGTGACCCATGCAGGCCGCGCCCGAGTTGCGCAGTGCCCAGGACGTGGTCGGGATGCTCACTGTAGTAGGCGTTTACGGTGATCTCGTCGGTCGCGCCGCTGGCAGGGTCGGCCAGCACCGTCGTCGTGGTTTCCAGCCAGCTCGGCTCCTCCTCCAGCGCGGCCTGCTCGGCCTCGCGGACCCGGAACACCAGCAGGTCGGTGACCACCTGCGTGCCGGCCACCCGCGAGAACGCCTGCGAGGGAAGACGAACCGCGCCGAGCAGATCCGCGCGCGCGGCCATCTCGCGACGCGCCCGATCCGACGCCGAGTCCAAGGTGTATCGGCTCGTCAGCACCGCGACGTAGCCGCCGGGTGCGGTCAGTGCGAGCGCCTTCAGGATGAAGTGGGAGTGGATACTGTGGCGTCCCGGGTTGTGGGCCGGGTCGTGAACGGCGTAGCGGCCGAACGGCACATTGCCCACCGCGGCCGCGAAACTGTTCTCCGGTACCCGGGTGGTCTCAAAGCCCTCGTTGCGGATCTGCGCCGACGGATAGAGCGCGGCGGCGATGCCGGCGGTGATGGCGTCGTTTTCCACACCGACCATCACCGCGTCGGCGGGAGCGTGCCCGATGAACGTGCCGCTGCCGCAACCGGGTTCGAGCACCCGGCCGCCGCTGAATCCGGCTCGGCGTACCGCGGCCCACACCGCTGCGACGATCGCTGGATCGGTGTAGTGGGCGTTGAGCACCGACGCCTCGGCGTGGCTGTATTCCTCGCGCGACAGCAGCGTGCGCAGCCGGTCGCGTTCGGCGACAAACGAGTCGTTGCGAGCATCGAACACCTCGGGCACCGCGCCCCACCCCGACCACGCTGCCAGCACCCGCTGCTCGGCGGCGGTCGCCGGCCGATCGGCCGCGCGCACGCTGTGCAGGGTCTCGATGGCGGCGATGTTCGCGCGGGCGCGGGCCTTAGCGCCCGATGGCACCAATGTTTCGGTGGACGCCGGGAAATCGGTGGCACTGTAGAAGGCCGCATCGATCGGGGCGTCGACGGAAGGCTCGACGGTTTCCGCGACTTCAACGGGGGTCGCGGGTTCGACGGTCGCAGCGGGCCGGCGCGCGGGTGGGGGCAGCTCGTCGCCGCCGGGGTCGATGCTGCGCGGATCGGTGGGCTGATCGGCGTCGTCAAACAGCGACGGTTGGGCGGTTACCGTTCGGGCAGGCCGTCGCGGCGCAGGTCGCTGTACACCAGCTGGGCTAGCTGTGCGGCCAGCGGGTCGACCGGGTCGCTGGGCAGCGGCAGCTGGTCCTCGGCGAGCGCCGCCAGCAGATAGCCCGCCTTGATCCGGAACACGTCCGAGAAGTCCGGGTCCGGCCACACCCGCGCCGCCAGGTCCTCGAGCTCCTCGCTCGGGTCGCTGCGCCAGTAGCTGCGTATCCAGCGCTGATCCCATGGCACCTGGCTGCGATCGGGTATCGGCTCGCTGTGCTCCAGCGTCTCCTCCTCGGGAGGCTCCGGGATCAGCTCGTAGAGTTCCTGGCTGAGCACCATCTCCTTGGCCGAGGTCGCTGCGGTGTTCAGCAGGCCCACCTTGGTCATGTAATCCGGATGATCCCCGCGGCTGGCCTTCCAATCCGCGATCGCCCGTTCGCCCATCTGGGCGGCCACCTCCGCCACTTGGCGGCTGATCCGCGCCGCCTCGACCTCTATGAACTCCTGGCGCCGCGTCGACGGCCATTCCGGGGGCAGCTCCAGATGATGGGTGTAGATGTCGGCCACGATCTGCCTGATCTCCGGACTGGTCACCGCCACCTTCCCCATCGAGGAGGCTGAACAGATCCGGCTGGTCCGAACCGTCGCGCCTGCGGGCCATATTGTCCTCTCCTGGCTGATCGTGGCGGGGTCGGGGTAGCCGCGCACCGCGAAGAACCTGCGCAGACGCCGGTCAGTGATGATCATCGGCCGCCCTGCGCGGCGCCCGCTGCTGCAGGGCGGTGTAGAACCGCTCGCGGTGCGCGGTGGTGTAGAACGCGGCGGCGGCGGTGAATGCGCGGGTACGCGCGGGACTGAGCACCGGATCTGATGCACTGGCCCGGATTGCCCGCTGCAGTGCACCCGGCAGTTTCCGCCAGCATGCCCCGCAGGCATACAGATGGTTGGGCACCGTGCGCCCACACCGCCCGGGGCACTGGTGGTGGGTGGCGCGGCGCTGCTGCGGCGGCGTTTGGGTTCGTGGCTGGCTCATCGCGCATCTCGCTTATCGGTCGGGCACCATTGCGGCGCTGTCTAATTGGAGCAATAGTCCGCTGGCTGCCGGTAATGGCAGCGTCGTCGCCGGTTCGGGTGAGCCCACCGACAGCGCATCGGTGATCAGTGACACCACGCCGCCGACGACCTGCCCGATCATCCACACCGATCCGGCCAGGGCCAGGATCAGCCCGGCCAGCCACGGCCCGCGCCGCGTCTTCACCGCGGCCCCCCTGCTGGTGTGGGCTCGCGAAGGAAACTGAGCACTGCCATCAGGCAGTGGGCGTAGCGAGGCCGATCAGAGGAGGTTTTGGAGAACTCGGCGACCTCAATCGCGCCGTCCGGGCAATACCTGGCCCGAATCGTGGCGCCGGACTCGGCGTGCTCGTAGGCGATGAACACGTCGGTGCGGTCCAGGCTGCGACTCGTCCAGCGGCCGCGGCGCGCCAGCCGCTCCACAATGTCACGCTCGCTGGCGTGGGCGTCGGCGATGATCACCTCCCCCGGCATCAACTCGGTCGCCGTACGCTGCTGATCGATGGTTGCGGCCTGGTCGTCGAGCACCGCACTGCTGGTATAGACGTCTGTCTTCATTGCTGTTCCTCTCCGCATCCACCGTCGAACTCATCTCATCGCACGAAACGTTCACCGGCACACCAGAATCCCCACGCGCGCACCTTCGGCCCGGTCACCACCAGCGTCCAGCAGGGGATCGCGCGGCCGTCGGCGCCGTCGGCGAGCTCGATGGTGTGGCGGAAAGCCGCCGGGCGTAGCCCCACACTGCCGCGGCGGCGCAGCCGCTCCCCGGCGGCGGTGTGCTCGACATACCGCCCCGACAACACGATCGAGGCGAACCACCACGGATGGTCGTGAGCCACCGGATCGTCGGAGGCAATGAACTTGTGCAGATATACGTTGAGGAATCGGTTGCGGGGCAGCACAAACCAGCGCACCAAGTACGGTGCACGCGAGGTTTCGACGACCTGGTGGGGCTGGCGGCGCAGCAGCAGCCGCAGCCAGCCACCCGCCGCGGGCTGACTGATGGTCGCGCTCATCGTTGCCTCGCCCGATCACCGGATCGCAGTCGGCTCTCGCACACCGGCTGGATCGGCCAACGATCCTCGATCCTCGGGGTGTTCATCAGGTCCGGGCTCATGCCGACCTCGCAGTGCTGTCGCATGGTCGCAGCGGCGCTATCGCCGCGCGCATCATGACGCGGATGGACTCCCGCTGCCGCGACGACAGTGAGGCGACCCGCAGCACCTGACGGGAAAGCTGTGCCGCGGCCGGGTCAGCGCTGGCGCGGCACAGTTCGTTGGTGTGATACCAGCCCGGGCCGGTCGGGTCGGTGTAGATGTTGTCCACCGCGCGGTGCACCCAGCCGATACCGGCCCGCTCGCCGTGCAGGGACGACGCGTAGAGCAGCGCAGCCAACGGTCCCACTGCGGCGGTGCACCAGAATCGCTCGCAGGCCTGTCGGCGTCGCACCGATCCCAGCAGCGCCTCAGCGACCCGCAGGGCGTCGGCCGGCGACTCGATCGTCCTGGTCGGGTCAGCGCCGCCACCCCATACCGGTGTCGGGCGCGGTGCGCGGCGAAACGTGTTTCCGTGCAGCAGGTTTCGCAGGGCGCGGCCAAGAGTTGCGCCGTGGTGTGCCATCGAGATCATGTCTGCTCTCTCGACTGCGTTCGTCATGGTCGGGTCGCCAAGCTGGCAACGGGCGGCAGGCCGGCGGCGGGCGTGCCCGCTGGGTGCGGGTTGTGATCAGCCCAGCCGAACGCGCCGCAGTAGTGCGCGTCGGCAGGCGGCGCGACTGTCAGTTCGCCGCCAGCGGGGTCGATGATGGTGACGATCAGCACCGACACCAGGGCGGCGGCCAGCCCCGCGACAAAGCCGCACAGCGCCCCGATCTGCCCCGGCCCGCGCCTGTCGTGTTGTTGGGCGCAGTGCGCGCACCGATGCGGCTCGGTGATCGGGTAGCCGTCGGGCGCGGCCATCTCAGCCAGCCTCTTGTTGCTCAAACACTGCCTGCCAGTAGATGTTTCGGGTCGTGCCCGCCGCGGCACGCCCTACCAGGGCGCGGCGGTGCAGCGTGCACAGCGCCCGATAGACCTGTTCGGCGACCACCGGTACCGGCCCGGTGTGCTGCGCGTTGAGCCGGTGACGCAGATCGGTGGTACTCAGCGGTGTCCGCGAGGTCTCCAGAATTGCCAGGATGTCGGCCTGCAGCTGCTTTGGGCTCATCGCTGCTCGTTTCGTACGGACGCCAACGCTTTTCGGTGCCGCTGGCCGATCCACTCCCACAAGTTCTGCGGTGGGCGCTGTGCACCTGTGCCGCGCAGTGCACGTTGCACCGCCGCGTCGTAGGACTTGATGAAGTCTGACCAGTCGGGGATCTCGGTCTGCACGCCCGGTGTGCCGCGACGCACCAGCCGGGCGTGATCGGTGTTGCCCGGCAGCAGCCGCCGATAATCCAGCGTGCTACCCAGTTGGGAGGACAGCGTTTTCGCGCCGCTGGCCTGATCGAAACTCTCCTGCCGGCGGGTGGTCTGCAGACTCCACTCCTCGGCTCGGCGCAAGATCTCCATCTCCGCAGCGCCGAACATGATCAGCGCCGAGGGAAAAATGGCGCGCAGCTCGTCGGCATAGTCTCGGCCGTAGACGGTGTCGAACTGACACGACGCCTGCACCGCCAGCAGGAAGTTCACGCCCAGGCCGCGGCCCTCACCGATGTGTCGGCGCAGCGCCGGCATCGGGGCCACGTTGGTGGCCTCGTCCATGACATACAGCAGGCGGTGCATCATTTCCTTGCGCGCTGTCTTGGCGCGCCACACCTTCACCAGGTGTTCGAGCAGCGTGACCGCCGCACCGGCCACCGAGCCTTCCGAGGGCGCCAGCACATACAGGGTGGCCGTCGGGTCGTCGAGAAACGACTCATCGAACGCCGGATGGTTGACCCCGCGCAGCGCCAACCGCATCCACGGCATCACCGCTTTGCGCATCGTCAACGCGATGCTGTCGCGCTGCTTTGGGTCCATCGCCAGGGTGCGCACCAGCGCGTTGCGAAACAGCGGCATATCGCCAACGATGTTGGCGGCCATCTGCCAGCCCGGTTCCAGCGACAGCTGCTCTGTCGGGTTCTTCTTGTCGGGCGTCACGACGGTCATGTTGTCCACCGCCAACAGCACCCACTCGATGCCGGCGTTGATGCCCCTCGGCGAGGCTGCATACAGCATCGCCGCCAGCGGGCCTTCGGTGTTGGACTCCCAGATGCCGCCGTCGGAAACCTGATCGATACCCGAGCCCAATCCGACCGCCGACATCTGCATCATCGTGTTGGCCGCCGTCACCGCCTGATCCGGCGTGCGGATCAGCTTGGTCGGGTCAAACGACATCATCGTGATGTCGGGATAGTCGGCGTCGTAATCCGGGCGCAGATCGATCAGCGCCTTAGGACCGTAGCGGCGCTGCATGACCAGCTGGAACAAGTCGTCCTTGCTGGACACCACCACCGCCGGACCGCCCCACAGCACCGTGGCCGGCGCCAGCACTCGGCGCGTCTTGCCGATCTCGGTGGGACCGCTGACCAATACATGGGCGGGGGCCTCAGCCAGCTCCCGCTGATCGGCGTCGTTGCGGACGAACCCGCAATACGGTCGCGCCGGCGGCTTATACGCCCTCAAGTCAGCCATCACCGTTCCCTTTTGATCGGTGTGCGCTCACCGGGGGGCTCAGCGGCGTGAGTCGGGAACACCCCCGGCATCGTCAAATCGTCTGCCTGAAGGCCGAAGTCGATCTCGTCGTTTTCCGGCGGTGGACGCATCGGCCACCAGTCACGGGCCCCGTCGACGGCCAGCCAGCCCTCCAGGATGCCGTAGACACCGGCCGCCAGCGCCGCCGCGGGAACCTGCGCGAACAGCCACGGCGCCAGCACCGTACCCGCCAGTGAATCGGTGGGCTCATACAGCAGCGCCAGCGGAGTCCCTACCGCCACCGCGGCCCACATACACGCCGCAACAGGATACGAGCGCAGCTCGCCGGGGATTAGCTGAATCAGGACCCGGTAGATCAGCTTGCCGCCCATCCAGCCCAGCGGAGCCAGCAGCGCTGCAGTGCCCACAATGGCAAGATCCACGCCCGCATAAACCGTTTTCACCGGCCGGGCAATAAGCGGATGAATAACGTCGTCGTCGGCTGGATCGTCACGCGCGCCGCTCTTTTCTGTCGCGCGGTCGCGAATTTGACGAGCCAAGACTTCGGCGCGCCTTTTCTGAAATATGAAAGTGTGTTGATGCCGGGCGATCCACCTGCGGCGGATCTCGTCGAACCGGTCAGCAGGCACCGACATCGGCGACCTCCCCCGGCACCTGCGCAGCTCTAGTGTAAAAGCCGTCCAGCTGTTGAGCGACGGTCATCAAAAAGTCGCGCAGCTCGGCTGCGGTGTGACGCACCCCGGCCTCCTCCTCATCCCTCAACGCGGCGTCAATGCTGGATGTCACGGTCTCTACCTGCTCAGATATCCGCACCGCTGGGCTGCCGCCATCCACGACGCGCTGGGCCGAGCCCGGCTGCCAGCCCAGCGCCCGATCCAGCCGCGCCAATGTGCGCGGGGCGAGCTCGCGGTGCTCGCGGTGGGCTTTACGCAGCGTCGAAGGGTTCGGTCCGCCGGCGGCGGCCAGGTTCTTGCGCGTCCACTGCAGCTGCACCAGACGGTGCTGGACAAAAAACAGCAGGCGCGCCATTCCCGCCTCCGGTATCGCTCTCATAATCGTGACCGTAGCAACGGGTGAAGTTATTTCGCTATGGCCGTCGAAAATCGGTAGCAGCGCAACTTAGCCTCATGGTTAAGGAGCTGAGGAGACCCGATGAGACTGATTCTTGCCGCCATTACCGCCGCGGTATTCCTGTGGCTGGCGGTCATCGTCACGCTGGTGGGCATTGTCATGGACCACATCGTTGCTGTGAGCGTGATCGCTGTGGTGATGGCCGCCGCGCTGCTGACTCTGCGGATGCGCCGGCGCCGCGCCCGCGCCGCGCCCGCCCGGCTGCCTCACCGGGCACACGTCGTGGTGAGGTCGCGGTGAGCGACCGCAACGCCTCCCCATCAGCGCCGCCAAGCTGGGCGGCCACCCAGCAGTGGCTCGACGAACTCGACCAGGACGCCCCCGCCCGGCCTAGTCCCCGCGACGAGCACGGCTGGCCCGCTGAGCCCGACTACGACGCCGAACCGACCGAGCTCGACGTCATCGACGACGACGAGCCGCCCGCCGACGAGCATCTCAACGACGGGGCCTACGAACAGCCCACCGTGCCGCTCGGCAACGCTGCCGAGCAGGCGACCGTCAAGCTCGACAACGCGTTCGGTCGCGACTACACCCCCGCCGGCCCCGGCGACGGCGACGATGCGCCCAGCGGTCCGGCCTATTTCGACGACGCTGACGACGCCGACCTCTACGACACAGAGCCCACCGACCTCGCCGGCGCTGTGGTCGGAGCACCGGATGTTCTTGACGCCCACCACGATTCAGCCCACAGCACCGCCACGGGTAACGAGCCCGCCGAGCCGCCCCGCTTCAACAGGGCCGTCGCCGCCGGGTTCATCGGGGCCACCGTGGTCGCCATCGTCATCGTCACCACCGCGCTGCTGGCCATGCGCAGCAGCCCGCAGCCCGCCGCCGAACAGGCCAGCCCCACAACACAAATCAGCGTCGCTGCCGCGCCATCGGCCCCGCCGCCGCCCGACGCCGGCGCCGACACCCCAATCCCCTACACCCCGTCAGCCCCAGGCTGCCTGCCGGGCTCGAGCGCCGCGCAAGCCGTCGCCGGCACCGACCCCACCCAGGCCTGGGTGTGCGTGCGCAACGGAGTCGACGGCCAAATCCTGCAGATCGACCTGGGGCGCCCCATGGTCGTCACCGCCATCTCCATCACGCCCGGCTGGGTCGGCGCCGACGCCACCGGCGCCGACCAATGGCTGCAGCATCGGGTGCTGACCCGCGTGCAGTGGAATCTGTTCAACGGCAACGACACTCCCACCGTCGTGCGCCAGAAAACCGGCAACGTGCGCGGCGAAGCCGCCCAGCCCATGCCCAACGGCGGGGTGCTGGTCTCCCGCATCACCATGATCGTGCAGGAAACCGCGCGCGCACCCGCCGACACCGCGCCGCCCACCACCGGACCCGACGCCCCCGGCGGCGGTGGCGGGTTGCTAGACGACGTCCTCGGCGCCCCCCTCGGCCCGCCACCGTCACCCACCAGCGACCCCGGCCCGCCGCTTGCAACAGGGCTGCCCGGCGAGCGCAGCGCCTCTGATCCCGCCGACAACACCTTCGCCGTGTCCTCGATCAAGATTCTCGGCCACCCACCGCGCTAGGAGATTGCACCGATGCCCATCACCAACACCTGGCAACGCCGCCTCGACGGCACCCAAACCTGGCTGCGCCGCGCCGGGCTGATCATCGGTCTCACGTCGTGCAGCATCGTGGCGATCGCCACCATCTGGGGCTGGATCTTCAACACCCCCATCGACGTATCCGGTCCCGCGCGCACCGCCGTGAACCGCACCGCCCTGGTGGGCTCCTACGCCCAAGACTGCGTCACCCGCTGGCTGACCGCCACCCAAACCCAGCAGCAGACGCTGCGTGACTGCTGGTCCTTGCGCGACCCGATGCGGCTGCCCACCACCCCGGCCGCCGTCATCACCTCCCCCGCCGTGGCCGCGGTCACCCTGGTCAGCGACTCCGCGGCCACCCAGCAGTGGAGCGTGGTCATCTCGGTCTCCGAACGGCCCTACCAAAGCGCCGCACCGCACACCAGCTTCTACCGGCTGCCGGTCCTCTACAGCAGCTACGGGGTGCGTGCCACCGCGCTACCGGCCCGCATCACCGGCCCCGGCCCGGGCGCCGACGCGCCCCTGGGCTACCCGAGCGCCCTGGCCGCCAACAGCGCTGCATTCACCACCGTCTCGGGATTCATCACCAGCTACCTGACCAACGCCGGCGGCCTGGAGCGTTACGTCACCACCGACTCCAAACTGTTGCCCGCCGCCGACTACCGCTCCGCCCAAGTCACCAAACTGCTCGCCAGCGCCGCGGTGCCCGACCAAGGAGTGCCCGCCGAAGCCACCACCGTGCACGTGCTGGCCACCGTCAGCGCCGTCACCAGCCAATTCGCCCCCCGCCAAGAGGACTACCCCATCACGTTGAAGGTCGTCAGCGGCCGCTGGACCGTCGCCGCCCTCGACTACGCCCCACTGCTGGCCGCCGACGCCGAACTGACCCCCGTCATCCCCACCACCGCCTCTACATCGAAATGAACGGAGTCACAATGGAACTCACCACCATCGCCCTGACCGCCAGCGCCGCCGACCCCAACGTCACGGTGCTGGCCGCCACCGACCTTCTCTCCGGCGGCCGCTCCCTCTACACCATCCTCGTGTACCTGCTGGTGCTGCTCATCCTCGCCGGCGGCGGCACCCGCGCGGCGATCTCATTCTTCGGCGGCCGCATCGGCTCCACCATCGCCTGGGCCATGGTCGCCGTCATCGTGGCTGTCGTCGTCGGCGCCGGCTACCCCATCTACGTGTCGACCAAGCGCACCGTCGACCAAACCGGCCTCACCACAGGCCAATTCGGCCAATAGCACCGCACCTACCGACCGCGAGAAAGGCCCGCGCCGCGCATGACCGAGTCCGCGCAGGTGTTCAAAGGTGTGCACGACACCCCCAACTACACCGACATCTTCTTCAACAAACCGATGCGGCTGTGGGTCGCCATCCCCTTGGGCCTAGGCACCACCGCAACCGTCGTGTCCACCGTGCTGCTGCTGAACTCCGGGTACGTGCGCGCCGTTTTCATCTGGGGCGTACTGCTGACCGCGCTGACCGCCGGCATCGGCGCCATCATCCCGCACCGACGACCCTCCCTGCAGTTTCGGGCGCGCAGCCTGTGGCGCACCCTGCGGCCCCGCACCCGCAGCAGCGCCGACACCTCGATACTCGCCCCGCCGCGCGAGGTCATCGGCAACCTGTCCTTCACCGAGCACGGCGTGTACGCCCACTTCCTGCTCTCCGGTCTGCGCTACTACCTGCAACCCACCAAAAACCGCCTCGGAGTCGCCGAACGCCACGTCACCCTGAGCCGCGAACTGCCCTCCGGCCCATGGATTTACGGCCTCGAAGTCCCCCAAGACCAGCGCCAGCTGCTCCGCGCGATGCTGCACGGGCACCGCGACAAATACGACTGGGTCACCGCCTGCCAACACATGCAGGCCACCCTCGCCGCCGAAAACCCCCGAACCCGCATCTTCTGGCTGTCCATCCCGGTCGACGCCGGCCGCGCCGGACACAGCCCCACCGGCCAACTCACCAAAGTCGGCGACTGGCTGGCTGGGCGCGACAAAAACTCCGACTCCTCCCTGCAGGCCTACCACCGGCTGGCCGAAGACGTCATCACCGCCCTGCCCGAGGAATTCGCCCCGATCCCAGCCACCGACGAGATGGTCGACTGGTTCTGGCGCCACAACGCCTTCCGCGGCGTCTACACCAACCCGCTGCCACGTCGCCGCGCGGCCGGGCGGCTGTCGGGCGACCAGCTGCCGCTCGCGCAGTTCGACGACGGCGACCAGGCCAACCGCCCGGCCCGGTCATGGTGGCTGCGCTGGATACCGTCGTTCAAAAAGGTCCTGCGGGTATCGAGCCCGCAGGGTGTGCATCCCGACAGCTATCAAGCCATCCTGCCCGTGGTCGACATGCCCAGCCAGGGCATCGCGTTCCCCGGCTCGGAGATCCTGGCTGCACTCGATGACCTCGACACCGGCGCCACCTTCGATTTCGCCATCCCTCTGGTGATGCGTAGCCGCGACATGGAAACCGTGCGCAACGATCGGGCCAAAGAGAACATCAACGAGCAGTTCTACATGCGCCGCGACGCCCGCGACGGCGACGCCGAGCTGCGCAGAACTGGCCGCCAGCTCGCCGAATATCAACGGCTGCTGGCCACCAACACCGACGAACGACCGCTAGAGACCGGGTTTTTCATCGCCATCGGCGCTGCCGACGAGCACACCGTCGACTACAGCATCAAGCGGCTGCGCGAAGAACTCAGCGGATCGGGTCAAGTCGTCGTGCGCTACTACCGCGGCGCCCAGCAGCGCCTGTGGGCCGCGTTCAACCCCGGTGTGGCCCACCACAAAAGCAGCGTCGAGGAGTTCCTCTACCCGACCACCACCAGAAAGTGGTCGCGGTTCGTGCCGATTACCTCCTCACAGGTCGGAAACAGCACCGGAGTCCTGCTGGGGTTCAACCAGAGCAACGCGCTCAACAGCGCCGTGCTCATCGACCTGCCAGCTGCGGCCCGCCGCAATCACAACCCGTGCCTGGTGTGCGGCGGCGCCCCCGGCTACGGCAAGTCCTACGCCGCCAAACGCATCGCGCGCGCCGAAATTCAGCGCGGCGCCCAAGGATTCATTGTCGACCCCGACATCGCCGAATGGGCCGACGCGCTGGCCGACATCCCCAACAAAGCGATCATCGACATGGGCGGCAGTGAATTCGGCTGCTGCCCGCTGCGCCTATTCCCCGAGAAAGTCGCCGGCGGCTACTGGCTGGACTACATGGTGCCGATGATGCAGCTCGACTCGCGCAGCACCGCCGTGCAGCGGCTGCGCACCCTGCTCACCATCCAAGCCCGCCGACGGCTCGGCATCACCAGCACCGCGTCCCTGATGAACTACCTCGCCAGCATCCAGGCACCGCAAGAGGGCCCCGACACCCGACCCGCCCACGTCGCACAACTCGCCGCCGACCTGCAGCCGGTTCTCGTCGCCCTGCAATCGTGGGCCACCTACGACTTCACCCAGGCCATCTTCGATGACACCCTGCCCGTGCCCGACCTCAACGCCCTCGACGTCACCATCTGGCTCACCAGCAGCCTGGACCTGCCCGACGCCGAGGAGATGAGCACCCCGCACCTCTACGAAGCGCTCTCCGACCGCAAGAAAGCTTCCGTGGCCATCTACGGCATGCTGGTGCGTCTGGCGCGAATCACGTTCTTCGCCAACAAAAACCGCTTCGGACTCATCGTCCTCGAGGAAGCGGGCGCCCTGCTCAACTCACGCGCCGGCGCCTCCGACGCGCACCTGATCAGCCGCCGCGCCCGCAAGCACTACACCGGGCTGGTGATCATCACCCAAGACCCGGTGGCCGACCTGAAACTCATGGGCGACAAGTTCATCACCCAGCAGCTGATCATGCCGTTCGAATCCGATGAGCTGGCAAAAGAAGTCGCGCGGCGCGCCGGAATCCGCGTCGAAGACTACGACGACATCGAGGAATACTTCCTCGCCGAGCCCTCTCCAGAGCACATGCGCGACCCCACCGCATTCGACGACGACGAACTCACCACCGTCACCCCCGCCGGCGCATCGAGTCGCGGCGACCGCGAAGGATACGGCTTCTTCGTCGACGAGTTCCGCCGACCCGCCCCGATCAGAGTGGCCGCCGAACCCGACCCCGTCCTGCACGCCGCCTACGACACCACCCCCGGCCGGGCCGCCGCATGATCGCCAACACCACAACCCGCGCCCAACAGATCGCCGAATGGTGTGGCTACCAGCTCGCCCTCCACCCCCGACTGCGCCACGTCCTCACCTTCTGGCTGACCACCCACGTCCTGGCGCTGTGGTCCATAGCCGCCGCACCGCCGGCCTTCGCCTCCACCATGGCCGGAGCGCTGAACTGGACCGGAATCACCGACAGCTACGGCGTGCCGATCGGCTCCTACTACCTATCGGTGGTCTCCACCCGTGAAGCCATCACCGAGGCAGGCCCCGACCTCAGCCTCAACCCCACCTCGTGGTTTCGGTGGGCCGGCAACGCGCTCACTCAGAGCCTCACCCATGACAGCGTCGCCACCGCGCTGCAGGCCCAAGCCTCGATCTACATCGTGATGATCACCCTGTCGCTGTGGCTGCTGCGCTTCGCGATGTCCTCAACCTGGCTCTACTGGCTGGCCACCTGGTTTCGGCCGCTATTCGAAGTCCTGCGAAACCTACTCGTCGAGCTCTACGTCTTTCCCATCTGCCTCGTGCTGGGCATCGGCGTCGGCGCCTACTACCTGATCGGACAAGGCCGCCGCGGCAGCGGCTGGGGAATCATGTTGAGCGCCTTCATGATCGGCATCATCGGCATGGTTTTGACCAAAGACCCCCTCTCCGAGCTGTACAGCGACAACGGCCTGCTCAACCAGGGCCGCAACCTTGGCTTCACTGTTGCCCAGGGCGCGATGAACAACGGGGCCATCGCCCCCGGAGGCACACAGGGCCAGCTCAGCCACCTCACCGCCGGCATCGCCGATGCCACCATCCGGATGCCGCTGCAGCTGTGGAACTTCGGCAGCCCGATCGACAGCCTGGGCAGCTGCGGCAGTGCCTACTCCCAAGCCCTGCTCACCGGCCAACCCTCCGGTCCCGCACACGCGATGGGCCCCACCTCCGAGGGCGGATGCGGTGCGCCCCAAGCGCTTTCCTTCGCCCAGCACCTCGACGGCAGCAACATCGGCATCGGAATCCTCTTTTGGGTGTTGGGGCTGTGCCTGACCATCTTCATCTGCTACGTCACCTACAGCTACATCATGGTGTGCGGCGCAGCGTTCCTCAACGCCATCATGGCCCTGTTCGCCGCCGGCCCGGCCATGATCAAAGGCACCCCCCGCAGGCGCGCCATGCGCCGCCTGCGCGAGTTCTTCAAACACGCCTTCCTGGTCTTCGTTTACGTCGTCTACATCTCATTCGCCGCCGTCATCCTGCTCAAGATCGCCGCACCCGGCGGATACGGAGCACAGGTCCACATGACCCACCCCGTGGCCCTGCTCGTGCTCATCGCATTGATGTCGATCGTCGCGACCGGCCTGTTCTGGTGGCTCAAAAAAGAGCTCGGCGACCACACCCGCCAGGACCTCACCCACGCCGTGCGCAACCTCGTTCACAACGTGCGCTCCGGATACGACCGCGGCCAGCGCGGCATCGACCGTGGCCGCGACCTCTTCGATCGTGGCCGCCAACGATTCAGCCGCAACAGCGAGGACGATGACGGCGACGACTCCGACCAGCCACTGACCGGCGACCCGATACCTGGCCGCCCCAGCGGTGGACGCCCCGGCGGCCGTAAACGCCCCCGCGGCAGCCAGTCCCGCCCAGCCAGCGCCACCCCGGGCTCCTCACCGAAGCCCACCGGCCCGGCGACCACGACCGCACCCGCCACCGGTCGCGCGGCCGCCGGCGTCGGCGGGGAAGCCGCAACAGCTGGCGGCGCCGCCACCGCAGCCGAGGCCGGCGCCGCAGTCGTGGCCCCAGAGGTCGTCGCCGGAGTCGCCGCCGCCAGCGAAGTCAAGCGCCGAACCGGTGGCCACCACCGCGGCTCAAACCAGCAGCACAACGGCCAACGCCCTTCGCATGGCAACGGCGGCCGGTCCAACCACCGCCCCGCACCCGATTCAGGCCAGCCGCCTGCCCGGGGACGCGCCAGCAATCCCTCCACCGGTCACTCAGCCCGCTCATACCCGCCCGAGCCAAACGCAGACCCCCGCGGACCGTTCAGCCAGCCGTACGGGCCGTTCGATCAGCCCTACGGCGGGCCGTTCGACCAGCCCTACGGAGAGGGCCCGTTCGATCCCGACCCCTACGGAGACGGCCCGTTCGATCCCGACCCCGGCCGCCCACACCGCTGATGCTTCTAGTTTCGGTCGGCGTCCCGTCGCTTGCGCTCGAGTGCCGGTTTCAGAATGGCCAGTGCTGCTCGCGCCTCGTCCTCGGAAAGCGCGGCCAGCACCTCGTCCAAAGGCGCACCTATGAACGCCTCCCATGAGCGCCGGTTGTGCTCGTGGATTGCATCCAGTTCGCCGTGCTCGTCCATGCGCTCAGCGTATGCGGGGCGTCCCGTGGTGCGGAGTCAAGGTGACAGCCAGGTACGCCCTCTTTCAGAGGTGAAGCCTGGCACCCATGTTGTCCATCGGATTCATGTAGAGCATGGCCCGAAACCACGGCTGCGCGTGGCGCTTCGACCGCACCTTCAGCAGACGCGCATACGCGTAGAGCACCCGATGGGCTGGCCGATTGTCCAGCTGGTCGTAGGCCAACACCCCGGTGAACGGCCACGGAAGGCTCTGCTGCAGTATGACAACCCCGGCCCGCGCCCAGTCCAGCGCCGCGTCGAACACCGCGGCATCTTTGGGAGCGGTAGCGAGCTGGTCTTCGGTGTCCAGCGCGTCGGGGTCCATGCCCGCCCGCTCGGCAAGCTCCCACGCAGTTGACGCGTAGGAATCCAAACAGCGCGGGTTGATGCGGTAGCCGCCGATGGGCTTTGCGGCCTTCGAGTACTCCGCGACCTCCTCTGGTGACGATTCGACGTCGACGTCCCAGACTCGCTCTAAACGCCACTCCAGCCGCGGGCCCGCGTCGCGAATAGCGCGCTCCACAGCCTTCAGCTGACGTACCGGCCACTGCGAATAGAAGTCAGCGGCATCGAAGTAGCTGCCCGTCTGACACGCCCTCGGCGGAAATTCCAGACACGCCAACGCTTCGCGCGCCACTTGGCCAGGCGCCAACCAGGGCATGACCCCCGTCGGTGTGGCGTCCATGCCGAAAGGATTCGGCCACAACTGCTGAAAACCCTGGACCACCGGCATGACGTCAGTATCGTTCGATCGCCCCATCCCTTGAGCGGATATCGCCCGTTCCACGGACTGCGCTGGAGTGCCCGCTCGACGCAGGGTGCCCAACGAAAAAGCGCCAATTCAACTAGTCGCTGATGAGGTCGGCCAGGTCGTGATCGCCGCGGCTGCGCAGTACCGCTGCGACGTCGTCGCGTCGGCAATCCAGGCTGGCGGCTAGTGCGGCGAGCGGGTTACGGACGGTGCGGCCGAGCAGCAGCCTAAGCCGTTGGCGTCCGGTGAGTTCGGCGCTGATCCGGTCGAACTGAATCGACTCGTCATCGAGCCGGAATGCGAGCACCAAGCTGTCCTTAAGGTTGGCGCCGGTCGCCAGCGCCGCCGGTCGCAGCGAACCGATGCTGGGCCCGTTGGGCGACGACAGCCGCCAGATCACCGCGACATCACCGTGGGAGCTGTTGAACACCCGTCGCTGCCCAGGGTCGATCCCGAGCGCGGCAGCTACAGCGGGGCGAAGTTTCAACCCGGAGCCTCGTAATGTGTCGACGGTGACCTCGACCGCTAGCCGAATCTCCTTGTCGCCGTTGCGGAATGCGCCGGGCGCCGTCCTCAGGGCTGGCACCGGCGGCAACGCGTCGCTGTCATTACGCCGGCGGACCCGCCCGCCGGCGGTGACGAACGCCAGGGTGCCCAGGTAGCTCCTAACGGAGCCCTCCGCCACATCCGGGAAACGGGCCACCACATCGGCTACCACATCCTCGATCTTCATCGATCCGCCCGAGCTGTCGATCAGAGTCGCGATTTCATCGAAGACCCCCCGATACGGGTCGATGCGCCAGGTCCGCAGGCCCCACGTCAGACGGCTGGCGCGCACGAACCGGTCATCGGCATATAGCGCTTCGCGCACCCCGCGCAAAGCCGTTGTCTCAGCGCCGATTCCGGCGAGGATGTCCTCGGCGGTCACGGGAGCCCCGTGCACGTGCAGCAGTGCCTCTGCCCTGTCGGGAATCGACTCACCCCACCGCACCCAGACATCGTCAAAGCGCCGCAGCGCCACCCGGGTCTGCAGGTAGGTAGCGGCGACCTCGTGGGGCATCCCCAGCCTCGTCAAAGCCTCCAGGAGTCGGGCAGTCGACGGCGCCGGGCACCGACCGAACACCGCATCGACGGCGGCCACGACGTGCTGTTTCCCAGACGTTTTCGTGTTCTCGAACCAGTTGCCTGTCTGCACGTAGGGCCCGGCAAGATATAGCAGCACCTGCGCGGTTTCACTGGACGGGTCCACGTCCAGGCGACATAGCTCGGCGTCGACGACGTCGGCAGGCACGTAGGGGCCCAGTCGGTCGCGCAGCAGCTCCGCGTGCTCCGCGACCTCCTCGTGCGCGGGCTCGGCGAGTAGTTCGGCTAGCCGGGCCTGCGCGCGTGGCTGATTGCGCTGAATGCGAACGCTCGCCACACCGAGGCGCTCCGCGATCGCGTACGTCGTCTGCGGCCGCGCCGCCCACACCCGCCCCGACAGGATCGCCCGATCGAGATCGTCGAATTGATCCAGGAGCCGCTGCACCGCCGCGACAGCCCCAACCGGGCGACCTGCGGCCGCGCGCCGCGCCGCGACGGCATCTGTGGCTGCCTCCAACAACGCCCGCACCGCGCCCACTCCCACGCTAGGTCGGTTCAGCAGCGACGCCGCCGACTGCCCGCCGATATCAGACCAGCACGAGAAGTCGGCCGCACACACCTTGCGGAGCCGGCGCGGCAGCCGCGCGTACGGGATCGCGACCTCGCCGATTTCGTCGAATCCGGCCACCAGTTTTTGAATCGGTGTGTCCGCGCGCGTGTCCACCTCGTCCCACGAGGTCCTCGACGCGAGCTCGGTCACCGGCCTATTGTCCGCCAGCACGCGCAGCTTTAGTGCAGATCGGGCGACTGTTCGGTGGGGTCGGGCAGGAAATGCTCCGGCGGCACACCGAACAGGTGCAGCTGGCGACCGAAATACACCGTAGCCGGATGCGATGCGGCGGTGGCGGTTTCGGCTGCGGCCGCGACGGGAGCGTTCACCGCTCGCCCTCGGCCGGGGTGGGTGGGCCTTCAGGACCCGTCTGGGCCGCCTCTTCGGCGCGGCTGCGTTCGGCATCGGCGATGGCCATCGACAGGCCCTCGGCGAAGTCTTCGCGGGTGAGCTGGCGCAGCGCCAACAGCAGCCGCTCATCAGCAGCGTCGAGGCGATCTGATGTCAGCATCTCGTCGAGTTCTGGAGTGTCGATGCGCTGATTGCGGTGATCGCGGGCCTTTTCCACCACGTTGCGCACGAATCCGCCGTTGCCGAGCCAGTCCACACCTCGGATGACGTCGCCGTCCGGTGTCAGCGACCGCTCGTTGTAGTAGTGCGCGAACACCGGGCGCAGTACCTCCTCGCTGGCGGGGTCGACGATGTCCTCGTCGCGCGCGGCGATCACGCCCGTGAGCTCCCACAGCTCATCGGGGGTGTAGGAGTCGAACACGATCGTGGTCGAAAACCGTCGCCGCAGACCCTGATTCGCGCTGAGCATGCATTCCATCGCTTTGGGATACCCGGCGCCGAACACCACCAGGTCGTCGCGGTTATCCTCCAAATAGGGCAGCAGCGTTTCGATGACCGCCGTGCCGTACGGGTCGCCGTGCGAATAGCCCTGGTCGTAAAGGTTGTGCATCTCGTCGATGAACACCGCCCCGCCCAGCGCCCGCTCGAGCAGCTCGCGGGTGGTGTTCTCGGTTTCGCCGAGGTGGCGACCCACCAGCTTTGACTTCTTGGTCTCCACCACCGATGGGCGCCGCAGCACACCCAGCCCGCACAGCTGCATCGTCAGCGCCCGCGCGACCGTCGTTTTGCCCGACCCCGGCGGCCCCAGCAACATGGTGTGCCGGGAGGTCACCGACACCGGCAGGCCCACCCGGGCGCGGGCCTGGTTCACCTTTGTCGTCGAACGGATCAGCGCGACCTGGCGCTTGGCGGCGGCCATCCCCAGCATCGCGTCCAGCTCGGCTTCACCTTCGGCCAGATACCGTGCAGCTTCGTCGGCGTGCTTGGCCGCTTCGGCTTCCTTGGCCGAGGGGGCGCTGGCGGGATCCCACGGATCGGTGCGGGCCTCGATGGCCTCCGGGGTGGTCAGCACCAGCATGCGTGTCGGGTCATCGAGGGCCTGGCGCGCCGGGGCGAACTTTGAATCCCGCGAATACACCCGGCGCAGCAGCTGCACCGCGTCGTCTTCCTTGCCCAGATGGCGCAGGCACATCGCCTGCGTATAGAGCGCGACGGTGGCCGCCTGCGGACACAGATCGCCATCGATCGCCAGTTTGGCGCGGCGAAACGCGTCCTCGAACACTCCCAGCGACGCCAGCGCGGTCGTGGCCATCGCCGCCGCGGCCGCCCCGTACACCGGTTTGCGCCACCGCTTCTCGGCCGGGAAGTCGGCCAGCACATCAGACCAGCGTTGCGCCCGGAAATGCACCAGCCCGTGGGCGTAGACGAACAGATCGGCGTCGAACGGATCGGTGGTGTTGATCTGATCGAGCAGCACATCGGCGTCGCGGTAGCGGCCCTCGCGGGCCAGCACCACCGCATAGGCCGCGCCCAGCGAGGCCTCCGAGGTGATCTCCAGCCGCGCGAACAAGCCGTCGTAGACCAGCGGGGTGAAACTGCCGGCCAGCACACCCAGCCGGCGGGTCTCCCACCCCATCGCCTCGCGGCACTGCCACGCCCCGGCCAACACGGCCACCGAGTCGTCGCCGGCGATGACCCGGGCCAGCCACGCATCACACATCGCCGGATCAGCCTCGGTGGCCTGCCGGAACATCCTGTCGGCCACTTCCTCGTTGTGGCTGGGCATCAGCCCGTTGACACTGACCCCTGAGGCCAGCAGACCGCGGGTGAACGCGGTGCGCGCGGTCTCGGTAGCGGAGGCGTCCACGCTGCTCATGTGTTGTGACTGTCCCCTTCTTCTGCGTGCGGTCGGACGTGAGTCAAACCCCGGTCGGTCTAGGCGGCCGGTCGGCGCGGACGCCACTTGATCAGGTTGCGCTCGGACTCGACGTTGATGTTGATGCGGGACTGGAAATCGGCGGTGCGGATGACCGCGGTGCGCGCCGAATCCTGCTCGAAATGCACGTCGGCGACGCTGGCCGTGCCCGGGGCGACGATGCGCATGGTGATCGCCGCGCTCGAGGTCGCCGGCGCATTGGCATGGTCATAGACGACCATGATGCCGCGCCCGTCGTCGGGCAGCTGCTCAGGAATCGCACCAACCACCCGCAGCCCCGGCGCGCTGGCCTCGCGCCAATACTGGGCGCGGGCGCTGACCACCAACACGTGGTAGCCGATCGCGGCGCTGCGCATGGCCAGCTGCACCACATAGGCGACCTCGCCGGCAACCGTGACCGTCGAGCGTGCCCCCGGCGCGGCCGCGGCCAGGTCCACCAGCAGCGGGTGGCCCTTGAGGGTGGCGCCCACGATGATTCCCGACGCCCCGATCGGCGCTTTGATCTCCTCGCCGGCCTCCAAACGCCGATGCGGCGCGGTGATGGCCGGGGTACGGGCGCCAGCCAGCCCGGCCCGCACACCCAGATCGTGGCGGCCCGACAGCGGGTTGAGTCCGGTCAGCGGCGGCTGCTTTTGTGGCCCGGCCGTGGCATAGCGGACCAACAGCCCTACGGCCACACCGCCATCGGGTGCCGGGCGAAGCTGCAGCGCGGTCGCGGTGTAATCGGTGTCAGGTGCCCACAGCCGCTCCAGCGCCGAGGTGCTGATGTCGCGCGGCGACACCCAGTACGTCGACACCCACCCGTTGGCGTGGCGCACACCTCCCCAGCGGGGTCGACCGGCGTCTAGACCCAGCCCGGCGGGCAGGATCGCGTCGATGTCGGCGAGCTCCTCGGCCGCGACCACCCGGGCAGGAAGATGACGCGCACTCAGTTCGGTGGCCAGCCGGTGGGCGCACGCGTCCAGTGTGGCGGCCAGCGAATCCCGGCACACCACAGCCGCGGCGTTGTCCAGGCTGTTCATCCGCAGCACGCACACGGTGCGCCGGCGACCGACAGCGCCGTGGTCGGCGACGTGCCCGGAATACGTTTGCGCGTAGTGATGATGCGTTTTGGGGGCGCGGCGCCGACCCACCGACAGCACATCGATACCAGCCAGGGTCACATCGAACTGGCTCAGCGCGTCGGCGATGACCGTCACCGGCAGCGTCGCCGCCGACTGCACCCGGTGGTTATCCAGCGCCGACGGGGTGTGTGAGGGGCCGTCGACGGCCACCACGGCCACCAGTTCATCGCCCTCGGCGCGCAGCGCGGCCTGAGCGTCGGTCCACCGCAGCCGGTGATCGATGGCCGCGGGCACCGCGCGCAGATCCGGGGCGGTGCGGCCCGGGCGGTGGCGGGCGGCCCAGCGGCCCAACAGCCTCGACAACGGGGCGCGCCGCCACGTCACCAGGATCAGCATCACCACCAGAGTCGCCGTCGCGGCGAACACCCACACCACCCACGGCCCGTGCACAAACGTGCCCGCCCACAGCACCGCCACCGCCGCCACGAACGCGGTGATGACCCGCATATCGCGCAGCGCCAATCCCAGCGGAAACATCGGCTTCATTTAGTCGCTCCTTGATCGGGCCATGGCCGCCAGGCCGACCACCACCGCCGAGAGCAGCGCGACCGCGCCGACCCCGCCTACGGCCACCCAGACCGGGGTCATATCGCGGCCCACCGGGGGCGGCGGAAGAATCAGCGGTGTCGAAAGGCGTGCCGGTGCAACGGCTTCCCCTGTCGGCACGTCATAGGTCAGCGCGGCCACCGGGTCGACGATGCCGTGCCCGATCTGGTTGTCCACTCCGCGCGCGGGCGGGCGGGCGGTGCGGATCAGCCGGTTGATCACCTGGTGGGCGGTCAGATCGGGGTACTTCGCGCGTACCAGCGCCGCGACTCCGGACACGATGGCCGCCGAAAACGAGGTGCCCTCCGGTCGCACCATCGTGTTGTCGGGGCCCTCGGAGGCGTTGATCAGACCGTCGTCGCGCGGCGAGAGGCTGACCACATCGGTGCCCGGCGCGGCGATCGACACCCACGGCCCGGCCAGCGACAGGTTCGACAGCGGCGCTCCGGTGGAGTCCACCGCGCCCACGGTCAGCACGTAGTCGGAGAACCACGCTGGGGTGACCACCGTGGTGACACCCGCCCAGTCGCGAGAGTCGTTGGGGGTCAACGGGTTATAGATGGGGTTCTGTTTGCAATCGGTGTTGGCCGTGTTGCCGGCCGCCGCCACAATCACCGCATCCTTTTGCACGGCGGCGTAGTAGATCGCCGCGCCGAGCTCGCGTTGATCGACGATGTTCAGTGCGCTCATGCACGACACCTGCGAAATGTTGATCACCTTGGCGCCCATGTTGGCTGCGTGGACAATTCCGCGGGCCATCGAGGAGATGTCGCCGGCCTTGCGGCGCAGCGCCGGGTCCTGCTCACCGAAGGCATCCTTGGGGCTAAACGCCTTGGAGGACTGCCGAATTGAGATCAGCCCGACATCGGGTGCCACCCCGGAGAACCCATCGGCGGGCGGAATGTTGCCCGCCGGCGGCGGGGGTGGCGGTGCCGGTGGCGGGTTGTCGTCGGGTGGGGCGAGTTTGACCTCGGTGCTCACCAGCTGAACCGCCGGCCCGTCGGCATCGCCGCGGTAGGCCGCCGGAGCGGCCTCAGGCGGCGGCGGAGGTGGCGGGGCCGGTGCGGGCACCTGCTGAATGATCGTCGTCGGGACCGGTGGTGGCGGCGGAGGAGGCGGCGCTTCGGTGGTGGGCACCGGGTCGGGTCGGCGGGTTTCGCGCGGCGGCGGCAGCGGTGTCTTGCCGTCGGCCGGTTCGGCCGCGATCAGGCTGGCCACCCACGTCCCGTGTGCATCGCAATCGGACAGACCGTCGCCCCCGTCGACCACGTAATCGCCGCCCCCTACGAGATTGGGCAGGCGCGGGTGCGGGCTGACACCGGTGTCGATGACCGCCACCGTCACCCCCGCGCCGCGGCCGAACTGCCATGCTTCGGGCAGGTTGAGCATGTCCATGTACTTGGGCTGCACCCGATAGTCGGTGTCGGGCATGGTGGACACCCGCGTGCAGTAGGCGCCCTGGCGCATCTCTTCGGGCGGGCTGGGCGGCCCGTCAGCAGGGACTGCGCCCGGATCAATTGTCGGGGGCCCGATTGCGGCTGCCGTGGGTGTGCCGCACAGCGCCGACAGGCTCACCAGCGCGCACACCGCACCGACCGATGCGCTGGCACGCAATAGGCTCGTCGTTGGGGTCATTATCGGTACCTGATGGCGGCGAAGACGTCCATCAGCCAGAACGCCAGCGGCCAGATCGTCAGCAGCAGAGCGTATTCCAGCCATTCCACGGCCTGCTTGACCACCGGCGTGTAGAAGCTGTTGGGCACCACCATCGCCGCGATCAGCCCGGCCGCGGGGATGGCCACCGTCACCGCGCAGGTGATCAGCAGTGTCGGGGCGGTCCACAGCTCCAGGGCGTAGCGCGCCGAGGTTGCGGCCACGATCGTCACTCCGGCCACCGTCAAGATGGTGGCCTGCCAGCGGTCGGTATAGGAGCGTGCATGCAGCACCAGCCAGCCCGCGCACACTCCGGCGATGATCAGCGGCAGCCACCGTCGATCGGTGTGCGGGTCGGCAAGGCCCACCGCGGCGATCGCCACCAGTGTGCTCAGTCCCGCCAGCAGACCCGTTTGATAGCTGTGGACGCGGTCGGTTGCCACCACGACGTTGCGTACCGACTCCGGCCCGTCGAGCTCGGGGTCTTTGCCGCCGGCCACCACCACCGTGCTGGGCAAATCCGGTCGGGTGTCGAACACCCATTGGCCCGTCGGGGACGGGAAGACCGGAAGCCGAATCCGCGCGGCTTGGCGGGCCAGGTTGGGTGTCCATTTGATCAGCACCGTGGCCGCCAGCAGCACGATGCACAGCAGCACCGGAGCCGAGGTGATCCACAGCGCCCGGGCCAACCCGGTGCCCAGCGCGGCAGACGCGAGCACGATCGCCGTTGTGCACCAGGCGATATGGCGGCCGGTGAACCGGATGATCAGCGCGGCGGCGCCCAGCACGATCGCCGCGCCGAACGCCGCGTGCGGGGCGCCCAGCGGGCCGGGCACCGCCAGCACCGCCGTCACCGCGGCGGCGGCGGCTCCCATCAGCAGCAGCGCATCGGCCAACACCAGCTCGGCAGCCAGCTCGTCGGCGACGTTCTGATCGGGCTGGCCGTCGCGGGCGGCTGCGCGCCGGTGGCGCGCGGATCGGATGCCGATCACAGCGGCCGCGATCAGCAGCATCAGCGTCAGACCGCCTGCAGCTGCGCCGGCCAGCCAGTCGGGGTGGCCGAAGCGCCACCGCGCCAGCACCGCGAGCACTATCACGACGGCGGCACCCAGAATCGCCGTGCCGACTCGTGTGCCGAACGCCGGCTTGAGGTCTTTCCAGTGCTTGCGCAGCTCGGTGGCGACCGCGGTGGTCACCGCCTCGATCACGGGTTTGCGTGCTTCGGTGTCGTCGATGAACCGCAGCCACAGCTGGGTACCGTCGACGATGCCTTGATCAGTCAGTGATCGGTTGGGCGACAGCGGGGTGCCGTCCACCCAGCACAGCGCCCAGCGGCCCCGCACCGGCGCGCTGTCCTTCTTGGCCACATCGCGGCTGCCGGTCGCGGCCAGCCGGGGTTGGCCGATCTGACCCAAATGGGCGTTGGCCAAATCCACGATCGCCTGGATCTGCACGGCCACCGGCGCCAATGCGTCCACGCCGATCCCGATATGCACGCCCGCGACCAGCAGCCCGACGCGGACCCGCCGGGACTGGCGCGACGGTTCCGGTGGCGGCGCGGTCGTTTCGGAGCGGTGGGCAACCGAGGTCATCGCGCGCCCGCCCGTGCGGTCGCGAACCCTTGGGCCAGCCAGGCCGCGATCTCGATGTAGGCGAGCTGGGTGCGCCGCCGCAGGGCCCCGAAGTCCAGTTCGGCGCCGTCGCGTAGATGCCGGTCGAACGGGACCGTCGTCACCGCGCCCACCCGTGACCGCAACCGGTCATGCACCGTCTTGTAGAACGCCTTGTTGTAGCAGCGGTTGACGTCGTTGAGCACCAGGATCGAGCGATCCAGCAGGTCCTGCATGTTGCGTACCGCCAGCCACTCCAGGGTCTTTTCGGCGGCCTCGGCCCCGTCGTAGTTCATCGTGCCCAGGATGACCAGCGCGTCGACCGAACCGAACACGCCCTTCATCACCCGGTGTTCGATGTGGTTGCCGCAGTCGATCAGGGTGAGCTGATAAAAGCGCTGCACGCTGTCCAGGGTGTCGATGAACAGCTGATCCGACAGCGCCAGCGGGTTGGCCACGTTCTGGTTGCCGGCCAGCACCTCCAACCCCTGCGGGTTCTTGCCGGTGTAGCTGCGCGCCTTCGGGTAGGTGTGGACCTGCTCGTCGGCCATGTACTCGCGAATCGAGGCTGTCGTTGCCGGGTCGATGACACGGGCCAAGCTGCCATAGGTGGGGTTGGCGTCCATCGCCAGCACCGGCTCGGTGCGATAGGTCGAAAACACGGTGCCGACTCCGGCGGTGGTGCGGGTCTTGCCGACACCACCTTTGATCGACACAAACGCGATCGAATAGTTGCCGGGAATGTTGGAGCCGATCAGGGCGATCTGATCGCGCAGCGTGCGCTCAGCCGGGCCTGCGCCGAGGTTGATCAGGTGCCCTGTGCCAACGTAAACCGCTTTGCGCCAGCCCATTTCGGCTGGCAGGGTTCGTGACTTCGTCAGCTCATCGGGACGGAAATGCGACGGTGGCGCGGCGTTGGGCGTCCAGCCCGCGCTGGCGCTCGTCGAGGGTTCTGCGGACTGCCACGCCGGTGGACCGTGACGTCCCGGCGGCTGGGTCGCGCGTCGCTGCGGCCCGGTGGACGGTCCGGGCGGTGGTACCCGCGCCGGCCGCCCAGCGGCCGCCCCGCCGTTGTGGGCTTGGCCGCTGTGATAGCCGCCGGGCTGGCGCTGCGGTGGCGGGTAACGCGGGTCTCCGTAGCCCGGCGCGAGCGGGCCGGGCTGCTCGGCGTCGGGGCCGATCTCCGGCCGGCGGGCGTTGCCGCGTTCGGGCGGGCGTCCGGCCAGCGGGTGGGACTCCGCGGGCTCCTGCGCGGCGGGCTCCACCGGGGTGGTGCGCTCAGGATCGGGGGCGGGCTTCCATCCGCCGGACAGTTGGCCGTGCGCAGGGCCGCCCTCGCGGGCCGACGGGTCGTCGGGCCCGTGCGTTCGTGGGTGTGTCCGGACGGTCTCGTGGTGCGGGCCGGCCGCGCCCGGCGGGGCAGGCGGGGCCTGCGGTGCTGGGCCAGCTTCGGGCGCAGGGCTCGGCGGCCGACCGGTGCGTACCCGTGCGACCGCGTCGGGCGGCAGCACCGCGGTGTGGTCGTCGCGCTCGTCGCGTTCGACGTCCGCGCCGGCCTCACCCAGCGAGGGCGACTCGCCGATAGAGGGTGCTTCGCCGAGGTCGGGTTCACCGACCGGCTCAGCGTGCCCTTGTCCCGCTTCCCGCTCTGGTCCCTGTTCGGGCAGATAGCGGGTCATGAAGTCCGGATCCATGGAAACAAACCCCTAAGAATATTTGTCTTGGAAAACCCCTGTAGGGCCAGTCTAAAGCGGCTTTTTCCGCTTAACTACGGCCAAACAAGACTTATCGAGAAAACCCATTTTCTTGACCCCTCACATCCGTTCGTGAGTGTCCCAATTCGCCACGTCAACGCTCGCCAACACCGATCGCACACCCTGCTCCACCTGCGCGCCGGAGGCCGGGGCGATCGTCATCCAGTCCTGCCCCGACCCGCGTACCGCCGCCATCTGATACATCACCACTCGCCCGGCCTCGGTGTCGCGCACATCCAGCACCGTCCGGCCCGGCCGGATATCGCCGTCGAGGTAGCCGCGCGCATACATCACCGCTTCGGCCACCGGTGAGTCAATCACCGCGGCCAGCTCGGCCAGCGCCGCACCTGAAACCCCCAGTGTGCGCAGCGACATGTCACGGCCCGGCGCATCAGCGGGCATCGCCGCACGTTCAGCGGCGACCGACATCAGGTCCTCGACGGCGACGTTGAGCGCCGGTATACGCGAGGGTGCGGCGGGGTGCACCACATCAAGTTGACCGCAGACCACCGCCGCCAGCCACTCGATACCCCCGCCGGCCACGTCATCAATCGTGACGTCCTCGCCCGCCCGTGCCGCCGAAACCCACCGACCGCCCCGGCGCGCCAACACAATTCGCAACTGATCGTCGGGGATGGCGCGCCACGTCGCAGGGTCGTCCAGGTTCATCTGCGCGGTGGCCAGCGGCCCGCCGCGGGAAATCAGCACGGCCACCTCGACATCGGGGGCCGCCAACACCTGCAGCCGCGAGGCGAGTTGACTCAGCACCTGACCTGTGTCGTCGACCAGACCCTGCTCGCGCAGCAGCTCGATCCCAGGATGGTCGACTTGCCAGTCATTGGAGCGAGCCGCCCCGTACGGGCGCAGACGCAATTCCGGTGCCAGCGTGGGGATTCCGAGCAGCGCCTGCAAGAGCCACAGCCCCTCGAGGTTGACGGTGACGTCGGGTGTCACCTCGGTTGATTCCGCCCACATGATGTGGTTCTCCTTAAGTCCTGATACGACCAGCGGCGGCGCCCTGTCCAACAGGGTGCCGCCGCTTAGCCTTTCGGGCCGACGAGGTCTCCCGCGCTAGATCGACCAGCCGCCTTGGATGCTCTGGTCGAGCGACTGCATGTTCGAGCCGACGGTCTGGACCTTGGCGCCGTGCTCGTCAAGGGCCATGAAGATGGTCTGGAAGTTGCGGTTCAGTTCGGCGACGAACTGCTGGAAGCCCGTGCTGCCGGCGCCGCCCCAGATGTCGGCGGCGGCGTTCACGTCGGCGATAATCGCGTGGTACTCGGCCTCCAACGCCGCCGCCTGACCCTTCAGCGTCGCGCCGTGGCTGTGAACATCGTCGAAGTGGTAACTCAGAGAGCCTGGTGAAGGCATCGGTGTATCTCCTTGTCTTGAAACGTATTTCGGATGGACTAGCTCGACAGCGTCGCGGTGGCGTTGTGCTCGCCCTCGTCGTACTGGTCAGCGTTGCGGCCGAGTTGGTCGCTGGTGTGCTGCATCATGTCGCGAATGTTGTTGAACGCCTTCTGCATATCGCCGACACTTGTCATAGAGGCGCCTTCGGCGCTGCCGAACCAGCCAGCCCCTGAGATGTTCTGACTCGAGGCGTAAGCCTTGGCCGACTCGGCCTCGATTGTGTCGGCGTGAGTGGCGAATCGACGTTGGTAATCGCGCATCGCGCCCGAATCCGTCATCAAATTCATTTGGTGCTCCTTACTGGACTTATATGGTGGCAAAAGAATTTGCTGCCGTACTTTTGAAGTCTACTGACCGCCTGTCCCACTGCAACGGTCATCGAGTTATTGCCAAAAAAGAATCGTCCCCCCTCCGCGGGCCCGCCGCCACGCCGTGATCATCGCGGTCTCGGTAGCACTCGCACCGGCGTTCCATACCGGGGTTCGCCGCTGCCGCCCTCGGAATCACGCGGCGCCATCGCCGCCACCGGAGCCCCACCACCCATGCCCGCACCGCCGCCGCTCGCCGGGGCGGCCGCGGCGCTGGCGCCTCCGGTTACCGACAGCGGTTCGGCGGCGACTGCGCCGCCCTGCGAGCTGGCTGCCCAGGTGGCCGGAACCGACAAACCGCCCAGCCGCCCGGCACCGCCCAGGCCCGCCGAAATACCACCACCGGCACCGCCCAGGCCACCCATGCCCGCACCCAGTGCTGGCCCGCCAGCGGCCGCAGCCACCGGAGCTGCAGCGCCCAGGCCGCTGGTCAAGCCCGGATTGCCCATCATCCCCATAAACGGAGACATCAGCGACCCGAACTGGCCCAGGCTTTGCATCGGCGCCGACAAGCCGCCCATCGCCGGCTGCGCGAAACCCTGCAGCACGCTGGGGATGGTGCCCATCAGCTGCGGCCCCATCGACAACATGGTCTGGGCATCCGTGCCGCCCATCTGGCTGGCCTGCGTGCCCGCCGTGGATGCCTTCTCCGCGACATTGCCCGCCGCGGTGCCGCTGGCCTGAGCCACCGACGCGGCCTGCCCGGCGAAACCCGCCGGATTGGCCGTCGCCGCCGGCGGCATGAACGGCACCAGTGAGCCGGTCACCCCGGCCGCATCGGTGGCGTACCCGTACAGCACGGTGGCGTCCTGGGCCCACATCCGGTCGTAGTCGGCCTCCGTCGCCGCGATTGCCGCCGCGTTCTGGTTGAACGGGAAGTTCGTGGCGATCAGCGCGGCCAGACGGGTCCGGTTCTCCTCAATTTCCGGCGGTGGCACCACCCCGGCGTGGGCGGCTTCAAACGCCATCGCCGCCTGCCCGGCCGCCACCGCGGCCTCCTGGCATTGGCCGGCCACCGCCACCATCCACGCCACATACGGGGCGGCGGCCATGGCCATCGTCATCGACGACGGCCCCAGCCATGAGGTGCCCAGCGCCTCCAGGACGGCCTGCATCGCCATCCCAGCCGATCCCATCTCGGCTGCTAGCGCCTGCCACGCTGCCGCCGATTCTGCTAGCGCGCCCGACCCCGGGCCCGCCCAGATGCGCCCCGAGTTGATCTCGGGCGGCAGCCCACCGTAATCGGCACCAAACGCCACTCCGACCATGGGCTACATCGACGCCGCGGCGTTGATCGCCTCGGTGGCCGCATACGACGCCGAGTTGGTGCCCAGCATCGCCACCATCAGCTCGTGCCACGCGGTCGCCACACCGGCGGCGGCCTGATACACCCCGCCGTGGGTAGCAAACGACGCGGCCAGCAGCGCCGACGTCGGCTCCGGCGCCGGCGGTATCACACCCGTCGTCGGCGCGGCAGCAGCGGCATTGCCCGACACCACTGTCGAGCCGATCACCTGCAGGCCGCTGGCCGCAGCGGTCATTGCTGCCGGATCTGTTGAGACAAACATGCAAACCCTCCCGAACTTTTGACCTTGCAAGAATCATAGCGGTGTATACACCCCTATGCTGCCGCCAGTTTCATCCGTTTACCTGATCGACAGAAACCCATCCCACCTGCACATATTTTCCCGCTTCAGCGGTATTCATGAGGAATCCGCGGCCGGTGGGCATGTCGTGGCCCTTCCACCGACCACGCACAAAACCCTCATCCGGGTCCGAATCCATCACCAGCAGTGGCGTGTTTGCTAACAGCATTCCCGCTATCACCGGATCGGCTCGATGGGCGCCGCTGAAGCCGCCGAATCCGCGGGTGTAGATCACCCGCAGGCCCACGTCCTCGGCCGACTTGACCGCCTCGGCCAGCGGCGCCAGCGGCGAATCCAGGCCCGCCGGCAATTTCTCCGCGTCGTCGATGATCAAGAAGATTTCCGACCCCGACCAGCTGCGGGTCAGGTTCGCCGCGACCGACAGCGCGTCCTGTGTCTCGGGCTGCCGGGCATGCAGCACCCCCGCCAGCTCGGCCGCCAATGTCCGCACGCCATCGGCCCGGTAGGCGAACCGCTCCACGTAGTCCTCGCCGAGCACCCGCAGAAGTTTGCGGTCCGGACTGATCAGCCACACCTGCGCCAGCGGGCGCTTATCGCCGGGCGCTCGAGTAGCCCGTGAGCCGCCCGGCGCATAGATCCGTGCGATCTCGCGCATCAGCGTCGCGGCCGCCGTGGTGCGACCGCAGCGAGCCATACCGGTGATTACCAGGAACGGCTCGCGCGCGGTGTCCAGCGTCACCGGCGCGGTGAACTCGTCGACCCCGTACACCATCCCGCCCACACCGCGGTCGCGGGCCAGCGCCACCACCTGGGGTAGGTCCACCCGCGCGGGCAGGCGCCGAACCCCTGGAGCGGGGCGGTAGCCCGCGGCCAGCCGCTGCACCGCCGCCACCACACTGGCCGAGTCGAACACCGAGTCCGCGGTGTCGCGCAGCGCCGGGCGTGCCATCAGAGTGTGCAAGCCGACCGGCTCAAAGCCCTCGCGTGGATAGTTCTGTTTCACCATGCCCCGGCCCGCCCGCTTCGGCACCTTGGCCAAATCGCGCATCTTCAGGCCGGTGCGGGTATCCGATTCCGCCGCCAGCCGCAGCTCGATGCGCTGGGGCCAGGCATCCCGCACGTGCGGATGCAGGTTGGAATTCTTGTTGACCGAGGCCATCGCGTGAATGCCGTAGCTGCGCCCGTCGGTGATCAGCTTGTTGATCTGGGCCTGCAGCACTTCCTTGCCCCGCAGCGACGACGTCTCGTCGGTCAGCGCGGCGTAGTTGTCGACCACCAGGAACACGTCGCCGTACGGGTCATCGGGCACCTGCCCGGGAGCCCCGGCGAACTTGCGCGCCCGGAAGTCCTCCAGCGAGGTGATCCCGCAATCGGCGAAACTGCGCTGCCGCTTGCGCAGCAGCTCCATCATCTCGGCGACGGTGCGCCGGATACCGTCCTCGTCCAGCGCATAGGCCACCCCGCCGACATGCGGCAGCCCGGCCACCGTGCCCAGCGCCGCCGACGACAACGCCAGGCAGTAGAACTGCACCTGCTCAGGAGTGTGGGTCATAGCGGCCGCGCAGATCAGCGCCTGCAGTGCGGTCGTCTTGCCCGACCCGAGATCGCCGATGATCAACACGTTGGAGCCCTCCCCCGCCGCATCAACCAGCAGCGGCTGCTGATCGTGCTTGTACGGGCGGTCGATCAGCCCGACCGGAAACACCAGATCAGCTCCGGCGGCATAGTCGCGATCCCAGGGCCGGCCCAGATACATATCGACCAGCTCCTCGATGGTGCGGGGCCTGTTCAGCGGTGGGCACCACAGCCGGTAGGGCTCGAAGTCGACTGCGCGTAACTGATCGCGGATCACCAAGCCCAACTTCGGCTTGCGCAACGCATCGCCTTCATCGTCATCGCTGCCTGCGCCGTCGAGCTCCGCAGCCAGATCCACCTCGCCGTTCGACTCGGCCTGCGGCTCAGAAGCCACTGGAAGTGGTGCGTAGGCGACGGTAAACAGTTGCGGCTCAAGGTAATCGCCGCCCAATGCCGACACGTCGATAACGTCCTCGCCGTCCACGCCTGGCCTGCGGTAATCGCGCCACAGTGATTCGCTGCGGAACTTTGTCGTATCGCTAGCCGAGCCGCGGAAGTACCCCAGGCCGACCTCCTTGGGCAGGTTCACCGCTGCTGGAACCCCGGCCGCCGACGCGCTGGCCGCGGTATTGGCGCGCAGCACCAGCCGATAGCCCACGTTCTCCAGCAGCTTCTCGGCGCGGGTGTCGAGGTCCTGGCTGGCCATCAGCAGGTGCACCCAGTACGAACGGCCCTGCCGGCAGATCTGGTCGAGCACTTCCTGCGCGTCCGAGCGCAGCCGGAACAACTCCTTGAACTCGTCGATCTCCACGATCAGCACCGGCAGCGGCGGAAGGAACGTGCCTTCACGTGCCTTCTCGGCACGAATCAGGTTGTACTCCTTGGCATCATCAGCGCCGGCGTCGTTGCAGATCTGCTTGCGCCGCGCGATCTCGCCCCACAAGGCGTCGATGAACCGGTCCATCAGCCCGCCCTGATCAGATTCCAGGTCGGTAATCACGTTGGCCACATGCGGGCAGCCCTCAAACGGCTTCACACCCGCGCCGCCCTTGCAGTCAGCCAGCACCATCTGCAGGTCCTGCGGATCGTGGCCCAGCATCAGCGCAAGATTGACCGTCCGCAAAAACGTCGTCTTACCCGAGCCGGTCGTGCCCGTCATCACGCCGTGCGGACCGTCACCGCCATCGTTCATATCCTTCATGTCCAGCACCATCAACTCACCGGTGTCGGCCCGGTTGCCGTACGGAACCATCAGCCGCTCAACGGAGTTGATGTCGCTGCGGGCCCACAACGCTTTGAAATCGATGTCGGCTCCATCGGTGATCCCGTAGTAGGACATGATGTCGCGGGGGCGGCTAAACAGCGCCCCACTGCCGTCGTCAGTGTCCTCATAGGCCTCGGCCAGCCGCCAGCGCGTCATCGTCTGCGCGAACCGCTCGGCGTCAACCGCGTCCACACGGTCGGCCACCGCGAAGAACTTCAGCCCGTCCTCCTCGTAGGCTGCCCACGTCATCGCATCCCGTGGCACCGCATCGATGACGCCGTCAGCGCCGACGCGCAGCAGCCGCGCCGCGCCCTGGCAGGTAGGAACCCCGCCGCGCAGATCGAAGAACGTCACCCCCTCCACACCGGTATGCCCGGCCACCGCATACCAGCCGGTGTCCTCGATATCGCTAATGACGACCGTGTGGGGAAGCGGAGCGATCGGGTCCTTCTTCGCCGCATGCCGCGGGCTAAACGCCTTGCGGCCCTTGATGACTGCCTCAAGGTGGGCGCTGGTGAAGTCGGCCACCGACCGGTACACCATGCGCACCGGCCCATTGGCGTCCTCGGCCCGCACATCTCCAACATGGGGTAACCACTTGACCCAGTCCCAGGCGGGCGCATCATCGGTCACCACCATCAGCCGCAGGTGATCCGGGCCATGGGAGAACGCCAGCTGGCACACGATCGCCCGCATCAGCGCCAGCACCCGCTCCCGATCGCCGTCGAGCCGATAGCCCGGCTCGACCAGCAGCGAGATCAGCGCCGGCGTGCCATAGGCCACGCTCTGGTAACGCACGAACTCCTGCAGCGCCTTGCCCGTCGCCGGCTCCATCTCGATCGGCGTCGGCATATCCTGGGGCTCAGCGAAATTCACCGCGCCCGCCTCGGTCAGCGACGTCATGCCCACCCCGACGCGCGCCACCCCGAACCACTCATCCTTGCCCTGGGGATTGCGCTCCCACATCCGCGGCCCACCCAGAGCCGATTCCAGCGACGCAGGCTGCGGGTGATACCAGCGATAGTTGGCGTCCATCCGGTCAGCGGCGCGATCAACCTGTTCGCGCTGCTCGTCGAGCATCTGCATGTAGCGGGCCCGCAGCGAGTCCATCTTGCCCCGCGACATGTGCTGGGCATTGCCGCCGCCGAACCGCCCGCCGAACAGCATCGCCAACACCCCCACCACCATCAGGATGGGAAAAAGCGCGTACCCGCCACTGAAGGTGCGCGCGCCGCTGGCGAACGAGATCACCACGACGCCGAGCACCAGGCCGATGACCCCGATCGCCACGACCACAATCCACAGCGGCTTGCCTTCTGGCGGAGGCACTTTCAGCGGCGTCGGCAATGCCACCGGCTCCGGTTTAATCTCCGCCGGCGGTGGCACCGGTGTGCTGCGCGGAAACCCCAGCTTGGTCATTTAGGTTGCTCCAATTCCCCAACATTGACATCGACGGGCAGCGAGTCGTGGCGCACCTGCGCATCAGCGCGCGACAGCGTGGGCCCCGGCGCCAGCAGCCGCAGCACCGACCACGGCGCCGGTTTCGGCGGCGCCGTCAACCCCAACGCCCCCAGCGCCTCCTGACTGCGCTCCACCCCGAACCGCACACCCGATTCAGAAACCCACCACAATGTTTCCTGGGTCGCCGCGGCCGGATCATTGCCCGTGCTGATCACGTAGTTGGCGTAATCCGGCCCGAAGAACACCCGATCGGCCTGCCAGCCCGACTTATCGGCCTTGACCATCGGCACCACCTTGCCCGCCTGGTCGGCAGGTACCGGAATGGACGGCCCCGACACCACCGACGTCGACGCCCGCGGCTCGCCGTCGTTCTTCTGCCACCACCAGCACGTCGCCGGATTCATCTGGGTGTCCACCAGGTTCAGTTGCTCATCGGGATACACCGACACATCCAGACTGGTCACCGAAGGCATCGCCGCCAACACCGGACCCGCCACCACCGGCATTGGCGCGCCAGATCCGTTGGCGTTCTGCAGGATCTGCGCCACGATCGGCGAAATCTGCTGCACCCCATTGACCAAAACCACCGAGTATGCGGGCGAACCGCCCACCTGTGGGGTCGACACCACCGTGCCGACCGGCCCGGGCGCATTCTCGAAGCGCGCCGGCTCCCCAGCGTGCGCGATATTCGGCACCGTCAAAGCCGCGCCAACCGGAATCGCGTCAAACAGTGCCCGGCTCATCGGCCGCGCCGTCGTGATCGCCTCCCCCGACACCCCCAGCGCCAACAGCACCGGCCGCTGCGACGGATCCACCTTCGAGCGCCGCCCATCGCGGATCAGCCACACATCATCGCCGTAGCGCAGCAGCACCGCATCGCGCTTATCGAGGACCCGACGCCGATCCGACATGTCCGGTTGGCCATCGATCACCGTGACCGTCACCGGCTCCGGCGCCCCTGCCCCGAACGCCTTCGTTACCGCATCGCACACCAGCCACGACGAGCGCAGCGGCGCGGTAGGGGTCGTGTAGTACGGCGCGCCCGGGATGCCCACCATCGCGCCGCGCGGACGAGAATCGATCTCGCTGCGCCGCACCCGCACGGGATTGTCCGCCGATCCCGCGATCAACCGCGCCGACGCCAGATTCAAAGCCGGATAAAGTGTTTCGCCAACCTTCACATACACCTGCCCGGTGTTCTGATCCGCGATAATGCGGGACTCGCCCACTGAACCGGCCGGCCGCAGAATCGACCAGAACAGAGCGCCCAAACAAATCACCGCCGTCACCGTCACCGACGCCAGCATCGCCATCGACTGACGCCGCCCCGGTTCGGTCTCCATCCCCACCCGCCGCAGGGTCAGCCCCAGCGCCGCCCGGCGCGCATTGAACTGATGCGCGGTGACCTGCACCCGGGTCGCATGCCCCAGGCCGCGGCCCGACTTCTGACGTTCGTCGGGCTCGTCGACAACCGCCGAACCCTGCTGCTGTTCGCTCAAATCCGATACACCTCGCCCCCGCGCGGGTAGCCACCACCCTTGGTGGCCACGTGAACATGGTCCATGTGATTCGCCGTCGGCGACCCGCGGTCTTCCATCATTTGGCCGCCGCCGCCGTCGTAATGAATTGCCTGGCGCCAGATGGCGTGATCGACGCCCAGTGTCGACTTGTTGGTCATCAAGAAGCTCAGCACTTGATCACCCAACGCCTTACCGGCCGGGGTGTTTGAGCCCGGAATCATGATGTCGAGCGCCAAACCATCCGGATGCCAGTGCAAGCTGTCCTGCCGGTATCCGCCGATCTCCTGGATCTGCGGAAACGCCGCCGACACAACACGATTCACCAGAATCGTGTCCTTCTGCAGCCCCTTCTCCGAGGCCTTACCCGGCGGCAGCGGCCCGTGCACGCTGTTGACCGTCACCCCAGCGGTGCGCGCGCCCGCGCCCGGCAGCCCCGATAGCTGCGACATCGCGCTCATCGGGCCGCCGGCCAACCCTCCCAGGCTAGACAGCCCGCCCCCACTGCCGAAGCCGCCGAGGCCAGCAGGTGCACTACCGCGCCCGCCCATCGCCCCGCCCATGCCGGTCATCGGTGCGGCCGCTGAGCGGTAGGCCGCGGCGATCTGGCGTAACCGCGTTGCCAGCAGCCGGTTTTGGGCCTTGGTGGTTTCGATCTCGCGCTGCATCGCCGCCAGGCGTTCATCCATGCTGCTGACCAGCAGCTTCACCCCGGCCGGTGACCCGGTCGCCGGGGCGATCGCCGCGGCCTGCGACTGCGCGGTCTGACGGACTCCGGTGGCGCCGGCCTGTCCGCGCTGGTTTTCGGCGCGGCCGTCGGCGGCCCCACCATTGGTCTGCACATCGAGAGCGCTCACGCCACGCCAGTTGGCCCGGTAATCCTCACCCGCACCGCTGACGCCAACATTCAGCCCGCTACGCGACGGAGCCGGCGGTACCGCCGGCTCCCCACCACTGACCGAGCCCGGCCCGGTCGAGGCCGGAAACAACCCCTGCCCAGCAGCAAGCGCCCGGTCCACCTGCACGACGTAGGCACTCACCGAGCCACTCACCCACCCACGCTAACCGGCCACCAGCGGCCGCAACCACACCAAAACCACGCGACTTACCGCCAAATCCGCGCCGTGCTGCCAACGAGCTGACCCTGCCGGCTGACACATCCACGACGCCGTCACCCAACCAACCTAACCGCGCCCGGCGACCCCTCGGGACACCAAATTGGAGCCGCCTCGGCGCGTGGCTGGCGATAAGGCTTGGCGTCGCCGAGGTCCGCGACCGGCTCGGCCGGCAGTCCGATTGATCTTGGCGAATTCGGCGTCGTTAGCTGGTGGCGCGTACCGCGGCCAGCTCTACCGACTGCTGGCGAATCCGCTCGGCGTTGGCGCGCATCTGATCACGCACCGCCGCGATGTGCTGCTGCATCGCCGCCAGCCGCTCATCCATGCTCTGCACCAGCAGAACCAGGCCCTCCGGAGTGTCGGCCTCTGGCCTGATCCCGGCCGCGCGTGTCCGTGCGGTTTCCCGAATATCCGTCGCGGCCGCGCGGGCCCGCTGCCCGTCCTCGATTGCCGTCGTGGCCGCGGCGTCGACGGCTGCCGTCAGCTCTGCGATCCGCCCACCAGCCTGCCGATAGCCGGCCGCGGCCTCCTCTGTCGCCGCGCCCAACCCGCTGGCCCCCTCCGGAGCTGACGGCTGCGGCCACTGCCCGCCCAGCCCAGCTCCAGGAACAGCTTCGCCGTCAGGGAACAACGCCAGAGCCGACGCCAGCACACGATCGGTGTGCGCCAAGTAGCCGCCAACGTCGTCCATACATGAAGCTTATGCGGTGCGCCGCTCCACCGCCGCCAGTGTCACAGTCCGGACGACCACCCTGGCCCGCGGCGTTCTGTGCAGAGGTAGTCGCGGCCACGGGGCGACGGGGTGAACGACAGCGGCGGCTGCTACGGCAGTGTGTTGCTCGACAACGACCTCTGGCAGTCGCTCACCGCTATGAACGGGCATGCAGTGCCGTGGGTGCACGGCTGCGTCCTGGACCACGGCCATCAGGGCGATCACGGTGCACCGGCCGATCGCCGCGACGAGGGACCGCAGCACTGGCTTCGCTGGTCCGAGACCGGTCCAGCACGCCTTGAGCGTGTCGAACCTTCTCCACCCGGCCGCCACTCCAGGCCACCCAGGCCAGCTCCCGACCGCCCCGCATCACAGACCACGGTCACCGACGCGCACCCACATCAGCCCCACGATGTCCGATTACCTGAGACCCACGCCCAGGCGCTGTGGGCCATCGCTGCAGCGCTTGAGCGTCTCGCCGACGCCGTCGATCGCTTGCGAAACCCGCAAGGAGACAAGGGAACCCGCTGACTAACTTGCTCACCACGGCTTCCGCTGCTGCTGCTGTAGGTTCCGGGCATCCGTGGCGGACGCCCAATCTCCCAGCTGGGCACTTGCCGAATTCCCGTCGAAATGGCGGAAGCCGTTTTCCAGTTTTCGTGGCTGAGCAGCCGGCACCGGAACCGGGATTCTTTCGTTGCGGCCGGTTCTAGAGCCTCGATGCAACATGCCCGGGGAGTGCGATCAGCGACACTGTGTCGGTGGCGGGCACTAGCCTTGCAATCGAATATGCCGCTGCAATTCGTGTCGGCCAACGATCAGCCCGGGAAGGATATAACGATGTCTGACCGCTCAGCGATCGAATGGACCGAGGCGACGTGGAATCCGGTCACCGGATGCGACAGAGTCTCTGCCGGCTGTGAAAACTGCTATGCCATGACACTCGCAAAGCGGCTCAAGGCAATGGGTTCCGTCAAGTACCAAAATGACGGGGATGCGAGAACGTCCGGTCCCGGGTTCGACCTAACTATCCACCGCTCAGCGCTGGGCGAGCCTCTACGCTGGCGCAATCCGCGCACCGTGTTTGTCAATTCGATGTCCGACCTGTTCCACGCGCGGGTTCCCCTCGACTTCATTCGTGACGTATTCGACGTCTGCCGCGATACCCCTCAGCACACGTACCAGATTTTGACGAAGCGCAGCCTGCGTCTACGTCGGGTAGCCGACAGACTTGATTGGCCAACGAACCTGTGGATGGGCGTATCCGTAGAGAACTCAATGACTTTGAATCGAATTGATCACCTGCGTCAGGTGCCCGCCGCGGTGCGCTTCCTCTCCTGCGAGCCCTTGCTTGGACCGCTGAACGGAATGAATTTGGACGGCATTAATTGGGTGATCGCGGGGGGTGAGTCGGGTCCAAACCATCGCCCAGTGGATGCCCGTTGGGTCAGTGACATTCGAGACGCTTGCCTCGAGTCTGATGTGGCCTTCTTCTTCAAGCAGTGGGGCGGCCGAACGCCGAAGGCGATGGGCCGATTGCTCGACGGTAAGACGTGGAACGAAATGCCGGAGGTCACGACGGTGGTGTCGGCCTGATCACCATGTCCTCGAGCTTCTGTTTGTTGGGAGACTTGCCGTTTGACGATGTACCGCCGCGGGCGTAGAGGCGCTTTACCGCAGCTCGGGCCACCAGCGTTCGCACCCGGCCGATGTACTCGCCAAACACTTCTTCCGGGTAGTCGCCGAGAGCATACTCCCCGTGTTGTTGAAGTAGCCGTTCAATATTCTGCTCGATAACTGAAACAGCCTCTGCCTCAACATCTTCGACCCGCGGCTGAATCGGAAAGAGGGATCCTTGGGTCTCGGCGGCCTCCGACGCTTCCCACCAGTCCTTGATGCAAAGAGCGGTGCCATCAGCGAAGTTCCACAATCCGCGCGGATGTCGAGTGCCGAAAACCAGGTCGTAGATGGGTGATTTTTCTGGCCCGTCGCTGACTTGGACGGATTGGACAAGCATGCCGGTGGCCTCGGCCAGCCGAAGCTTGAATCCATCAACGACAAATCGGACAACGTCCTTCTCCGCTTGTTCGAATGCTTCGTGCCACCAGGTTCCGCCGACAGCATCATCCAAACGTCGGATGGTCGCCTCGTTACTGCTCGGCGATCGGAGGTGGCCACCAATGCGTCTGACAGCCGCGTGGTTGAAGTTCAACAACACCTCTGTGGGTGGCTGATGCCTGAGAGCGTTTCGATTGACGAGGCCAGTCATGGCGTCAAACGGAATGCCTACGCCGCATGGATCGAGGAATACGAACATCGGTTTGTCCGCCGCCGCTGCCATGACCTCGTCGAGCACGGCGGCCACGTCCTTGCGCTCTGCGCGCACGTCGAGCCCGCGCTGGCGGTATTGGTCAGCAAGGCCTGCTAGAGATTCGAAAGACCCCCTGTCCCGCTCGTACAGGAGGAGGGTGTATTCCCGGGCTTGGCTGTACTTCTGGTTGATGGCGAACTCCATGATCAAGCCAGCGGAAGTTGGCCTGCCGTCCTCGTATTGACCACGCCCCGCGTACCCGTCGAAATAGACAGCGGATTTCGAGTAATAGGCGGAGGTACGTGAAAGGAAGACGGGCAAGTAACGCTTGATGATGCAATGCTTTAGTACGCCACGCAATCGAGCGTTCTGCCAGAAATTCTCGTCGGCACCCGTTGCCATATCCAGAGATTACAAGTCAGGCACGACGACCAGCGGGAACTGAGCCGTCTGCGGTTCACAGCGGTATGCCGCCGTGACGGACGTCGTTCGGTCAGTCCAGCGCTGGGCGCTGAAACCCGCCATTATGTAGATGCGCCGTCCGCCTTGGAGGGCAGCAGCAGGTGTGTGTGGGCATTTTTTGCTGCTGCTGCTGCTCAGGCGGCGGTGAGCTCGTTATAGAGCCGGGTTGCCGGCATTAGCTGGCTCTGGATCTCCACCAGGTAGCCCTTGCGCCCGTTGGCGACTGCGGCATCCGCCGACGGCTCGCCGGGGCGCTGCTGCAGCCAGAAGATGGATTTCCAAATGTCTGTCGAGCCCGGGCCGCCCTTGCGGTCAAGCCTGTTGAAGAACTCCGAAATATTCGTGTTAGGGTCGCGCCTGCCCGGATAGCTTGAGTCCTGTTGGAAAATACTCTCCCACAACCCATTCGGGTGCACCGCGCGCGGATTAAGCCCGCTCTCCTGCATCGCTGTGGACAGGATCGCGATCGCCTGCTGACGCGAATATCCCCGTCGGTGAGCTTCCCAAAGGATGCGGGCAGCCACCTGGCGAGGACTCGAGTTGCGTGTCAAGACCGGGCCGCCGCCAGCCGGCATTCCCGCCGCCGGCCCCCCACCCGCGGCACCGGAAGCCAGCTGATTGCCGAACCCCGACAGCCGCGAGAGTGCGCTCATGGGTGCGCTCAGTGCGCCGAGGTTGGGCATTCCGCCGCCGCCGAGGCCGCGCAGGCCGCCCATCGCCCCGCCCATTCCGCCCAGCGCCGATGCGCCGCCCATGCCGGTCATCGGTGCCGCTGAGCGGTAGGCCGCGGCGATCTGTCGCAGCCGCGTTGCCAGCAGCCGGTTTTGAGCTTTGGTGGTTTCGATCTCGCGCTGCATCGCCGCCAGGCGTTCATCCATGCTCGACACCAGCAGCTTCACACCGGCCGGTGAGCCGGTCGCCGGGGCGATCGCCGCGGCTTGTGACTGCGCGGTCTGACGCACCCCGGTAGCCCCGGCCTGCCCCCGCTCATTCTCGGCCCGGCCATCGGCGGCACCACCATTGGTCTGGGCATCAAGGGCGGTCACGCCGCGCCAGTTGGCCCGGTAATCCTCACCCGCACCGGCCGCCCCGACGTTCAACCCGCTCCTGGGCGGTGCTGGTGGCACCGCCGGCTCCCCACCACCACCGACCGAGCCCGGCCCGGTCGAGGCCGGAAACAACCCCTGTCCTGCGGCCAGCACCCGGTCCACCTGCGCCACATACGCGCCCACCGAGCCCGTCACCCACCCACGCTAACCGGCCACCACCAGCTACAACCACACCAAAAACCTGTCAAACCGGCCGTTTTCGGCGACGTAAAGGACGCGGTCACCGCGTTAGCATCGACCCGTGGACCCAGAACAGACGCGCCACGTCACCGACGTCGACGACTTCTGGGACGACGACGACACCACCGACGACTACACACCGCGCCGCGCCCACCACAACACAGTTGCGCGGATGGGGCCGGTCGGCGCAGCTGCGCCCCGTCAACTCGACACAGACTTTTGGGACGACGACGACACCCACGACACCAACTGGGATGCCGCCGCCGGCGCGCCAGCACCCGCCCACGCCCCGATACGTGGCCTCGACGACCGCTCCATCGGTGCCTGGAGCCCAGCCCTCGAACACCGACCGCCGTGGTATCGCACCCGCGCGGTCGCCGTCATCGCCGCCGCGGCCGCCACCGGCGTCACAGCCCTCGTCTTCGCGCTGCACCGCCCCACCGACGACCACAACGCTCCCAGCCCGACACCACCTACCCGCCCCAGCGCGACCAAACTCACGCCAACCCCCAGCACCACCGCACCGCCCGCCGCCATCGCGCCACCACCCGCACCGGCTCCCCCGCCACCGCCGCCCGCCGAACAGACCAGCCCACCGGCAGGCGGTGGAGGCGGGTACACCCAGTGGCCGCGCAGCGCACCACCGCAGACCGAAAAACCCCGCATCGACGTCACCCGCGCCCCGATCAGCGTCGCGCCCGAGCCACGAACACCCGCGAAAACCGCCGCCCCAGGAGGCAGCGGCGGCCGCGGCGGCTGGCCCTGGTAGCCGCCCTACCTCCACGACCGGGCTGCTCACCGGTTCCCAACCACCGCGACATCTGCCACTATCGAATATATGTTCGATGCCGCTTGGGAAGATTCCGCCGACTACCGGACCCTGTTCCGACTCGATCGACAGGTGCGCGTCGACGTCGCCCGAATCTTCCCCCCGACCGGGACCAGGAAGGACGAGCTGCCACTGTGGGTCAAGGCCGGCGGCGCGCTCCTAGAACCTGTAATGCCGGCCCGCCAAATCGCCTGGCTACGCAGATCCGACGGCGGCTGGATCGCCGCCGTCGAAATGCCCGTGAGCAGCGCCAACGCCCGCTCCCGCCTCACCATGCAGCTGTGGCTGCCCGCCGACGCCGTATCCGCACCCTGAACAGCTCAATCGCAACCGTCTTAAACTGCAGGACGCACCCTGCACCGCCCGGCCCCTGGCGCGTCCAACCAGGACATCCCGGACTAACGGTTCAAGCCGCCCGATTGGGTTGGGGCGGCGCTCAATTCGTTGCGCCACACGTGAAATTTATTGTTCCAGACCGCGGCCTCGGTCTCATCGTCCACGCGCGCCAGCCCTGGCCCGTAGGTATCGAAGACCTCGAGCGCCAGCCGCATACTTGCCACCAGATTCGGCAACCCCTTTGTGTACCAAGCCGTCTCGACACACTCAAGCTCATCACACAGCGCCGCCACCTCGGGAGCGGCTCGTGATGCCGCCTTCGCGGCTTGTGCTCCCCGCTGCATCGCCGCCAGCATTTGCTGACCCGCGACGAACTGGCGGGCCAGCGCCAGCAACGTCACGTGCGGATCCATCCCGAAAACGTTGTCGCCCAACATGTCCTGCGCACCGTCGGACATCGCAGCTGCCTACACCGACGCCGTGAACGCCGCGATTACCCCGGCCGCACGGGCAGCATAAGCGACGTCAGCAGGCGTTCCGTCGTCCCAGCACAGCAGCGTCTCGATCCGACGACACAGCGCGTAATCCGTTTGATAACCCAGAAGCTGAGCGGGGTCCTCATAGCCCAGCAGGCCCGGATGTTGGGAGCCCGACATCATCCGAGCCGAATCATATTCAGTCCGAAGGGCATTCCATTCCGCTTCCTGCGGCCATCGCCCCGAAACCAAAGCCCGCGCAACCGACTGCGCCGTCAGCGACAACTCCGGGCCCGCGTTGAACGCAACCTCACCGGTCAGCTGACGAGCATAAGCCTCTGTCATCGGTGGATCAGCAAGCGACAGTTCGTGATACAGCGCCGGGTCCACCGTCTCCAAACGGTGAGACCGACCCCGTGTGAGCGTCGAGGCCTCAGCCTCAGCCGGGCCGCCCGACGGTGCCACACCAATCGCCACATCCTCGCAGGCCGCGCGGACCTCCTCCGATTCCTGCGGCCACGTCGTCACGATCGCCGATACCGCGTCGCCGCGCGCCTGCACCGCACGAAGCACCGTCTCAGCTGGATTCGACCATCCGAACCACCGAGCATCGAATTCAGGATCCAGTCCTGCCGCGAGCGGCATCGCTCGCGGCAGAAACACGCCATGCGGAATGTATCCTGCGCCTTCGTTTGTGGTCACCCACATCTCCGGCATACCGGACGCGCCACGGGCCACCACCACAGCCCACTGCAGGCCCGGATACACCGCGCTCGACGCTGCAGCCAAGTCGGCCACCACCGCCCGCGCGGACTCCAAGTCGTTCATCGACAATTCACGCCCCACCCGGGCCGGAGCCGAATCACGCACCGCCGGAATGAAACTCGGCGGCGCACCGCTCGTACCACCGCCACCCGTGACTGACGGCGCAGGCGACGACAATGACGCCGGCGAAGCCCCACCAGCCGCCGCGCCGCCCGCTCCCGGCGGGGCCGGCGGCAGCACGGACCCATACGACGACATCGGCGCCGCAGCAGGAGCCCCGCCACCCGCCGCCGCAGGCACGCCACCACTCGACGAGCCCGCCGCCGGGGCCGCCAGCGGCCCCGGACCCATAGTCGCCGACGCCGGAGCGGCCGACGCCGACGTTGCAGCACCGGCAGGCGGAACACCCAGCGGCGTCGACGGCGTCTGCGGCACAGACTGTGCCGGCGTCACCGGCACACCACCCGCCGCCGCGTTGGCACCCGCCGCGAAACTACGACCGAACTCACCCCCCACCGCCGAAGACATGGCCTGCGCCGAAGCCTGCTGTACCGCAGTCGGATTCGCGGCACCACTAGCTGACCCCGCCAACCCGCTCACCGAACTGCTCGCCGGATTGCCCCCACCCAGCAGTCCCGACAACGGCCCCATACCCCCACTGGCCGCACCACTCAGCGGCGAACTACCACCACCCGTCGACGGCAACGACGGCATCTGCGGCAGGGACGGCTTGGTGGTTGTCGGCTCAGGTCCAGCGAGGGCCGGCAACTTATCGCGCGGCAGTCCCGCTATTGGAGCCGATCCACCGGCCCCATCGTTCGCGGGCGTACCCCCGGAACTCGGATTTCCTGCGCCTGGGTCTTTGTCCCGAGTCGAACCTGAGAGTGGATCGCTCGCGTTATCGCGCTGGGCGCCGTCGCCGTCACCCTTTCCTCTCCCTCCTTCATCTTCGTTGCCCGGAGGGGCGAGTTTGAAGTCGCGACCGAGCATGGCGGTTTCGTCTGTGACGAATGTTCGCAGCTCGCCTGAATAGCCGTTGATAAGGCCGCGATACTCGGTGAGGATCGGGGTGACGTCAATGGTGACGGGTAGGCCCTTGTTCGCGCGTAGCGCTTCCTCGATTTTGCGGTGCGCTTCGTCGTGGGCTTCGCGCATCTTGCGTTTGATGCTGCGGACGTAGCCACTTAAGCGACCGTAGCCGCCGCCGATGGACCGGCATGCGTCGGCCAGGTGCTCGAGTGCCGCGTGCTCTGCGGCGAAGTGCTCCTCGGCCGCCGCAGCACCATCGCCGGCGGTCCAGTCTCCGCCAAATACGCCACTCGTCTGAGCGGTCGCGCTCGCATTCGCGCTGTCGTGACTGTCTGCGAGCCTGGCAAGTTCCTTCTCTAGCTCGCCCAGTTGCGACTCAGACTCCGTGGGCCATACGTCAGGTCCTATTAGCGCGTAGGTGTATAGGCCGGGCTGGATTTGGATGTCGCCGCCGCCTGGCACGCCAACATGGGGGACGAACCCGTCCGGGTTGATCGGCTTGGCCGCGGTGAACATGTCCAGCAGCTTCGACGCCTCCGCCGAGCGCGCCGCATTGATTGGCGACGGTTCAGGCTCCGCACCGGAACCGCCGCGATCGACGGCCGCCATCAGTGCGGCAGCCCGCAAACGTCGGCGAAGGCAAATGTTGCGGTGTTGGCGAGCCCATTAAGGCGATTAACCTCTTCAATCGGCGTCGTGCCGGTCGCCGCAGTCGTCAGTTTTAGGTTGGCATCGACGTACTGGCGCGCCGCCTCAGCGACGTCTCGCGGTGTGGCCGGCGTGAGCGCATTCTGAACGGCCACAGCACTATTCAGCGAGCGCACCATGAGCGGAAGGTTCGCTTCACCGTTGATTCGCACACCGCCTTGCCCCTTCTGGCCCTCCGTCGAGATGTCGAAGACTTGGCAGACCTGCTGTTTTGCGGCGTTTTGTTCGGCTGTACTGAATTGCGGTGCCTGCAGCGCTGGTGGCGGTGTTGCGGTGGGTGCGTTGGTGTTTCGCGCGACCGCGTAGGTGATCGCGGCCGTGGCTGCGATGGCCGTGATGAGTAGAACCACCGCGCCGCCAGCAACCAGCCACAGGAGGCCACGGCGGGGCGGCCGCGGCGGCGGTGCGACCGGCGGAAGGCCCGGGCCGGCCGGTGGCGGCCCGGCCTGTGGGCGCGTCGGTATCGCTTGCGGCGGGAGTACGGGCGTGCTCTGCTGGCCGCCGTTCTGTGGCGGCGCCCAGGGCGAAGCGGTCATGTTCCTCCCCTACCTGCTCAAGCTGAGCTGGTTCGCTGTCTCGGTCGCCTCCGTCGACGACACACTGCTGGCGGTGTTGGCCAGTCCCGACCCCACGCGGCCTGTCAGTTCCGCGCTGAGCGTCGCAAGGATCGCGGTGGCTGTTGTGCTGTATCCGGCGATGTAATTCCCCACGGGTAGCGCAGGCACCGAGCCGGCGAGAGTCTGGGCGCGGCATTGCCCCGCCGTCGTCAAGCCTGTCTCCGTGCCCTGTGGGTCCATTTCGAACCTTTGCGCCATAGACCGATGGTACCGAGACCCAGCCTGCAATACAGCGTCAAAATCCTCTTAGAGCAGCTCCGGGCCCGTCCTCGCGACAGCGGTGCGCTGCCACCACGTTTGCCGCGCCGCGCGATAGATAAGACCGTTGGGGAGCCGTTGGGATCGTCCTAGTTCTTTCGGTGCCCTTTTCTGGGCGGGCCCAGGCCCCCGACAGCTGGTGCGTTACCTGTTGGCCGACGGCAGGTTCTCCCGCGGTTTGACGCGGTCTCGGGGAGGGATCTTTGGCAGCTGGGAAACGGGCTTGCTTCCCGATTGATAGCCGCCACGCTTGTCGTTGAATCCCGCCCTTACCGGCTCGATCCGTCACCGCCAGCCTCCTCATGAGTCGTCGGCGGGCCGTCGCCGCCGCGATCCTCCAGCAATTCTAGAAGCGTGAATGTATCGGTCATTGCTGGTCAATCAGTCACAGCGCGTGCGAAAAGCGCTGCAGCTCTGGCTGTTTCACCCCGAACCCGTCAGTTCAATAGTGGGCTTAGGCGCGGATCGTTAGCCCAGCGCTCGCCGAGCAGGCAGGTCGCCGCCCAAAGGCAAACCATAGGCGCCGGTGGCCCGCTGAGCCGCAGCGGTGCAAAGCCGGGTTCGAACCCGACCGTGATCGACCAGGACTGCAGGTCGGGATAGAACTCGGTGACGTTGCCGTACCAGACGCTCAGCCAGCCTTGATCGGTGCTGCACAGCAGCCGGTCGGTCGTCGCGATGACCTGCACGCGTTGATGGTCGCGCCAGCGCAGCTCGGCCTCGCGTCGCGCGGCCACCTTGCGACGGTGGTTGATGGCCGCCGAGAAAGCGAGCCCGGCCGCCATCACCGCCGGGCGTCCGACGACCAGCAGGTCGGCCTTCTGGTAGCGGCCATCGCCGCCGTATTGGCGGCTGTACTGCATGTCCGCGGAAAGCACCGCCTCTTCGTCCTGGTCGAGCACCGGCCCGAAGACGTCGATGGTCGGCGGGTCGATTCCCCGCACGAGGAGCCGGGCCGTCGCGCGAGCGTGGTTCCACCACCAGTGCCATTCGTTGTGTGCGACCGCGGCTTTGGCGTGGTGATTGTGCTGGTCTTGTCCGGCGGCGGCCGGGACCGCCTCTTGCGGCGTGTAGAGGGCAGGCAGCTGCGAGACCGGGCTGTACCCGGCCAGCTGGTCCTCCCACCACGCGCTCATAGATTCAGTATCGGATCTTGCACCGACACCTTGCCACGGCCACTGCGGCCCGTGTTGGCCTCGCTAGGAAAAGCTCGGCGCCACCTTATCTGGCGTGCTGAGTTCAAGGAATCAGTCTGTCAACACCCTTAATTATTGGCGTCAGGCCGGGATCGCTGACTATTTCGGTAATCGAGAACCATGCGTGCGGGCTGTATATCTCGGTGTGGGCTTCATGCACCCGCGGGTTCCCGTCACTGGTGTACTTGATGGTGAGCACACCGGCGGCGTCGATCTCGCGGGTCGCGGTGTTGAAAGTCTTCTCGCCGCCGTTCGCGAAATGAACGGTGAAACTCATGCACAAACTCCTCTCGGTTTGACCAGGGCTATCGTAAATGTCCGGCGCGCCCATCTGGTTTGCGCGGCAACGTATTTCGTAATCTCATCATGGGCGGGGGTTCCTAGAGTTCCAGGCCGTGGTCGGGCGGGTCCAGCGCTTTCTGGGTGCGTTCGACTTGTTCCATCAGGCTTGCGGCCCAACGGTGTTCACGTGAGGTGAGCTCCAGGGAACGGCGCGGGGTGACGGTGTCGGTGAGCAGCTCGGCCAGCCGGCCGTAGTGCCCGCTGGCGTGGCCGTGGAAGCGCGCGGCCACGAACTCGCTGCGCCGATCGTCGTACAGTGCCTGCAGATCCAGGCTGTAGCCGGCGTTGCGGGCCAAGTCGAAGAAGAACACGAACTGCGAGCGGGTGTTGCCCTCGCGGAAGCTGTGGATCTGATCGGTCGCTCCCCAGTACCGCGAGAGCCGATCGACGAACTGGCGCTGATTCAGACCAGTCAGGTAGTCCTCGCCGGCCAGGCGGGTGTAGAGGTTGTCGGCGGCCTCGGCAACCTTCGGGCCCGGGTAGTAGCGGTAGGCCACGATAGGGGCATCCGGATCGCCCACTTCGTGGTTGACCACGTCGGGGCCGCGCTTGGTCATCGCCGTCTGCGGCACCACCCGTGGTTCGCCGGCCCAGTCGTAGACATCGCCGAACAGCTGTTTGTGTATTTGGCGCATGTAGCCATAGTCGAACGTGTCTGCAGGCTCGTCGTTGAGCATGTGTTCGAAGATGCGGACGTGGCTGACCTGGGTTTCCACATAGCTCAGCACCGTCGCGTCGCGCACGTTGACCTTGTTGCGCAGCACATCGGTGCCGGGCCAGAAGTAATCCTCCCAACGGCGGTACTCCACCGCAGCGGGTCTTAGGTGCGCTGCTGTAGGTCGGTGCCGGTGTGGTGGGCGATGATCTGGGCCACCGCCTCATCGGCGGTGATCTCACCGCGGGCGATGCGGGCCTCGAGGTCGCGCACGAACTGCGGCACCTCGTAGCCCGCCAGCGCCAGCGCGGTATCAGCCACCGCTAAGGCTTCTTCGACCCGCTGGGACGGCGCACTATCGGTCACGGCAATCATTCTCCCAGTATCGGGGCTCGTTCGTCGACGCCGCGACGGTCATCGGAACCCAATATGATGAGCCGGTGGCCACGCTGGAGGATCTGGAAGCACGAGTAGCGGCGTTGGAAGCCGACCGCGCGGACTATAAGGCCGTTTTAGCTGCGATCAACGCACTCGGCACCAACCAGCGCGAGATGGTGGGCACTATCCGCGAACTGAGAACCACCGTTGGCGAGCATGGCCGGCGCCTTGAGTCGGTCGAATCCAAAGTCGACGACACCAATCAGATAGTTCGATCACTGGAAGAGTCCAACGCCGAAATCAAAGACCTCCTGGTGCGCGCGCTCGACCGCTGATACTGCCGCGCATCTGCCGAAATTTGCTGACAGATTGGTGCTGCTGAGCCCGGTAGGGCGGCACTAGGCTCGATTTCCAAGGTATGTGCGCTGCTGAGCAGCCACCCACGGTCCATCGAGCATGCAGGGGGTTTGTGTGGCCCACGTCGACATCAGTCCCGACGCCGTTGCCAATATCGGAGCCCAGATCGCCGCGGCCGGGTCCATCCCCACCGCACCCACTGTCACGGTCTCCGCGCCGGCGCAGGACCCGGTCTCGGTCGGAGTAACCCAGACCCTGGCCGCGCGGGCCAGCGCCATCACGCAGTACAGCGCCGCGGCCAGCACCATCACGGGCATCCGCGCCGACATGGTCGCGGCCAGCGCGAGCGGCTACCGCGACCAGGAACAGGTCAATCAGGCCAGCCTCAGCGACGGCGGCACACCAGGCGCGGTCGCGCCCTCGATGCCGACGCCCGCCATGCCCCCGCTGCCGGCGCCAGTCATCGCGCCACCGGCGATCGGCGCCCCACCCACCAGCGGCCGGGCCATCGCCGAGCTCATCCACTCCGGTGCCGGCCCGCAGCCGCTATTCGCCGCCGCCCAGCAGATGCGCGCCCACGCCGCCGACCTGTCCGCCACCGCCAACCAACTGCGCGAGTCGGCCAACAGCCTTGGCGAGGAATGGGACTCCGATGCCGGGCACGAAGCGGCATCGCGGATCAGCGAGCTGGGAACCTGGTATGACACCCACGCCCAGCACGCCAGCGCTGCCGCGGCCGCCTTCAACCAGCACGGCGACAACTTCGGGCGCGCCCGCACCGCCATCCCCACCCCAGCGCAGTTCGACGACCTGCAGCGCCGCCTGGAAATGGCCATCGCGGCCAACAAGTCGCCGGGCAGCCTGGGCCGGTTCGCCCCGGTCATCGCCCAGCTGCAGGCCGAGCTGGGCAAACTCAACGCCGAAACACTGGCCCACTACGGGCAATACTCCACCGGTGCGGCCGATCCCACCGTGGCCGGCGACCCGCTGCAGGCCCCACCCCACCCCGGCGGCGTGCAGGCTGCAGGCAGACACTCCGATCCCGACGACTGGTTCGAAGGCGACGGACCCGAATACGTCGAACCCGGAGGCCCAGAACCAGGACCGAGCGTGAAACCCGGCGGCGGTATCCCCGCCGAGTTGGTCAGCTTCCACTCCGGCGATGCGCCGCTAAGCCCGCAGGACACCACGACCCTGCCGCCGTACCCGCCGCTGAACCCACCGCCCCCCGGCGGCCCGACATGGAACCCCGACGGCTCGATCAATTACCCCGACTACCCGCCGTATGTGCCCGAGTCGCAGTTCGACGCCTCCCAGGGGGTGCCGCGATCGACGATCGACGGCATCCACGGCACCGGACCCAACGAACCCAGGTTCTGGGCGCCGAGCACGCCCGGAGAACTTCCGCCCTACTGGACGAAGGACTACATGCAGTTGCCCGACAGCCCGAACTACTGGGTTCCCGACACCAGACCGGCCCCTCCCGGCCAAACCTCCCCCGCCTAACCGGAGTCCCGAATGCCGTTGGGCCGCAACGATCTTTAGAGCGGGGTTCGTAGCGCGACAAGAAGCTCGATCGCCTCGCCGCGTTCGGTGTCGTCGAGCCAGGGCATCACCTTGACGATGGACTCCTCGGCCTCTCGCGCTGAACTCGTGATCTGCTCGACCAGGGCGTCGCGCGCCTCGTTGGAGATGCCGGCGGCGTGCTGCGCGAAGGTCGTTTTCAGAGCCACCACTTGCTTGGCCAGCGAGAACCGGTCGCCCGCGCCGGCATCGGGCTTCGGTGGCGCCGCATCGGTGTCTGCCTTGGGTTCCCGCAGGGTGGGTGGGCCGCCGGCCAGGATGGCATCAACACTGCCCGATTCCCACTCCAGGGCATCCTCGAGGGCGCGGCGCATGCGCAAGCTCAACCGGCTGGACTGGTTGTTCTCGATGGCCCGCAGGGTGGCCACCCCGGGCCCGCCGCGGGCATTGACCTCCGGCTGCGTCAAGCCCAGCTCACGACGGCGCTTGCGCACCTCGTCGCCCAGCTTCTCCCACGACATGATGCCCTTCATGATGCCTCACTAACCGCCAAAACTCGTTGTTCTGGCGGGTGCGATCAGAAAAATCGCGCGATCACTCCCGTCACGCCTGCGGCCGCGCCCACGGTGCTGACCTGCGCGAACACCGATCGTGGATTGATGTCACGGCGGGGGGCGGGGCCCCCGCACTGAGCTGTTCAGCCAGACGTAACCGCCAAAAGCGCGATTTCTCTGCTACAGTTCGGGCTTATTACCGCTAAATCCGCTAAAAATGGCGGTTCACACCGGAAGGGGCATGACCGTGACCAACACCACCACCACCACCACCAGCACCACCACCAGCACCAGCAACCACAATGCTCGCCTGGGCGCCGGTGAGCTGCAACGGCTGCTGCAGATCGACGGGCGCCTGTTCGAAACAACTGCGGTCACGCCGTGCCGCATCAACTTCGGCGCCGGCCAGGACCAATGGTTCTCCCCCTTCCGAGATCGGGAACGCGCCGCCAAACAGTGCATGGGCTGCCCTTTCCGGGGCCGCTGCGGCTACAACGCTGTGGCCACCCGCGCCACCCACGGCGTCTGGGGCGGCCAGGTACTCCCCGGTGACTTCCCCGGCCTGCTCGAACCCATCTACGAACGGCTCCTGCAGCAGTTCGAACAGCGCCGCCCGATCGAGCTCGGCGACGCCCCCGCACCAACGCTGCCCGGCGTCGACGCCCGCCGCCGCAACCGCGCCGCCTAAGGGCCACGCTGTGGAACGCCCGGCCGCGCTCGACGAAGCCCGCGAGGCCGCCGTACTAGCCGCCCGCCATGCGCGCACGCCAGGCGGCGGTCGCCGAACGCGAACGGACCGAACGCCAGCGGGCTGCAGCCGCGCGCTCGGTGGCCAGCGGGTCGGGCCGCGACGCCTACCGCGCCCAGACCGCCCGGCTTGCCCGGTTGCCTGCACAGCGGCGCACCGAGGCCGCCGCCCGCGAGGCCGCCGTGCGTGACGAGGTTCTGCGCCGGGCCCGCGGCGATACCACCGAGCAGCAGTGACAGTGACTGTTGAATTCGGTTGCACGCCTGGGTGTTTGGGCGCCAGACGGTCAGCTGGGCGGCACCACGTAAGGCTCGCTCACCGCGTTGGGGTCAAAGAGGGGGCTGTTGGGCGCCATGTACGTCGCCAGCAACTCCATCATCTGCGCGTGCATTGCCTGGCGGGTATTGCGCAACACGTCGGTGATGATCTGCTCGAGTTCGGTGTTGGTGTACTCCGACAGCGCCCAGTCTGCGACCTCGAAGGACACGAGGGTTCCGTCGCTGTCAAAGCGCGCCGACACCGCCTCATGCACCGCAGGGACCTGGATCTTGTTGATGGCTTCCAGCCACGCCGCATTGCGCGCGCGCAGGCTGGTGTAGGCGCGTTCCACTTGCGCGACATACTCATCGTCGGTCAAAGTCACCGGTCGCCGTCTCCTTCCGCGGTCTTATCGGCGCGGCCGCGGCGCGCCTCGCGCCGGCCTCTGACCGGCTCACTGTTCGGTGGTGTCTCGATGCGCATGCGCCGCTCGGGATACAGCCGGCGATCATCCTCGCCGCTCCCGCCGCCCGGACGGCCGCCCATAGGCATCATCGGGGGCATCATCCCCCCGCCCATCGGTGCGCCCGCCGCGCCGCTCGTCGTCGCGGGCGGCGACGCCGCGCTGAACGTGGCCGGAGCCGCTCCTACCACCGCTGGCGCGCCGGCCGGGGCCGACAGCGGTCCACCCGCTCCCCCGCCGCCGCCGGCTGCCGGTTCGGTATCGCCAGGTTCGGGCCCGCCGCCACCCAGCTCCGGGTCAAAGCCACCCAGCTCCGGGGACTGCGGTCCCCCGCCGGCCCCGCTATCGCTGGGCTTGCCCATTGCCGAGCCCATCGCGGCGTTGGCGCCTTGGGCCAACCCGCCCAGTGCCTGATTGCCGGCCTGCTGCAGTTGTGCACCCGCACCGCTCAGCGCGCCCAGCAGCCCGCCAGCCGCCCCCGACACCGCACCCAGCACCGCCGGTAACACGCTTTCCATCACGCCGGTGGCCGCGGCACCGGTATCGCCGAACACGCCCGGGTCGGCCAGCGGATCGGCCGGATCACGCGTCTCGGTGTCGGTGCCCGCCTGGTTGGTCTCCTCATCGCCACCGGCCCCCTGCGGCGCGCTCGCCGGGGCGGGCGTGGCTTTCTCGGGCTGGGGGGTGTGCGGCTCGATCGTGGCGGCGTGAATCTGACCGGCCTGCTGGTAGCGGCCATAGCCGTTGAGGGCGTCCTGATTGACGGCGGCCAATTTCATCTGCAGATCGGTGATCTGCCCGCTAAAGCGGCCCATGCTCGCCGGGTGCGCATTGGCCGCATAGGCGGCCTGCAGCCGGCGCTGCAGATCAGCGAACACCTCCGGGGTCGGGATCGCGGCCCTGGCCCGCGCGAAGTCATCGGCGTGGCCGCGGATCTGATTGGCCAGCGCCCGCGCCTGGCTGGCCTGCTCGCTGTAGCTGAACTCCAGGCCCGCCAGATGGGTTTCGGCCGCGTCGGCCGCCCCTGAACTCCAGCTGCCGGTGGTTTCGGAGCTCGCCGCGCGCACCGAAGCGGCGGCCTGCTCCAACTCGGCAGCCGTGGCGTCGAGTGCCACCGCGGTCACCAGCAGAGGCTGTGGGCCAGGCCCGGAGTGCACCACCGCCGAGATCTCCTGGCCGCTGGTCGGGACGATGCCCGCCGGCACGCCCGGTGCTGCTGGGACCCCCGGCAGCGACGGTGCCTGGACATCCGGCGCGGCCGCCATCTCCCCCACGGCGGCCCCTGCCCCGGCCAGGCCGGCCGCCCCTGCGGCTTCCTGCAGCTCATAGGCGTCGGCGTCGCCGTGCAGACGGACAGCCGCCGCGCCGGTCTTGAGGTTGATCCCGATGGTGTCAACGCCGAGGGCGCCGATGCGGCCGGTGAACCCGCTCGCGACCTGCACCGAGGTTGCATCCGCTGCGCACGGAGTCACCGCCGCGGCCGGCGGTGTCGGCACGGATGCCGCCGCGGCCGTGGTCGCGGCCCCGGACTGCACCCCGGCGACATCGACGCGCAGATCGCGGCTACTGGCCATCAGCGAGTCCAGGCGTGAACCATCGGCGACGTCACAGTGCGTGTTAGGTGCTCAGCGTCCGCGCGCCGGAGCTCTCGCCGTCGGCGTAGGTCTGCAGATCGCGGCGGATGTGGGCGGCCACATTCTCGGCGTAGGCACCCATGCGGTGCCCCAGCGCGCGGCGGGCTTCCAGCACGGCCGCGTAAGAGGCGCCCACCGTCGAGGACCCGATCTTGCCGAACGCCTGGCGGGCCGCCGCGATGGTCGCGTCATCGACATCCATCCGATCACGCGCGGCCGCGGCCTCCTGCTCCCACCAGCCGGCGTGCTCGTCCCATGCGGCGAAGTCGAGACCTAGATCGCCCATCGCTACCTCCGTGTCGTTGATCTGTGCGCTGTTTTCCCAGCGTAACGGTGGCCACTGTGCTTATGCAGCGGCCAAACCAATTCAAAAGTCGATGTAGCGGTCCCGGTAGGCGTCCACCTCGGACTCGGTCGGAAGCACGTCATTGGGGGTCTGATCGGCGCCGCGTTCATTCATCCGCGTCAACAGATCGCGGTTCACCCGCATCAGCGCCAGCGTGTACAAACGCTGCACCCGCTCCGCCAGCATGTCGGCCGTCCAGGTCGCGTTGACCTCCGGCTCGAGCTGAACCCGCACCGCGACCCCGTTGCGGTCCAGCTCGACCATCAACGCACCGTCACGCGACGACTCCACGTAGGTGCGGTTCTCGGTCTCGATGTCCATCTATGTGCTCCTAGGTGGCCGCGGGTGGCCCGCTGGGCGCCGGTGGCGCCGTGGCCGGGACCGCGGGAGCCGTTGTCGCCGTCGTCGGCGGCTTGCTCCAGCCTAGAAAATCACCGCTACTACCGAGGGCGCCAAGTGGCTGAAGTTGGCCGTCCAGCCATATCTTGCCGTTACCCATCGCCATCACGGGTCCGCGTGAATCGAAACGGCCCACACTGCCCGGCGGCATCGTGTTCGGGTCCACCGGATCGGTCACCGGTGTTCCTGGCGGCGCCAAATCCACACCGACCTGCTTATACGCATCGGTCACACTGGTGCCCGACAGAACCGAACGCATCACCTGCGCGGACTGCGCGTCGGGTGCAGTGACCACCTGCCCGTCGGGCATGGTGACGTTGCGCGCGGCTTCCCCGGCCACCGGCGCCGGAGCGGTGGCCGGGGCCGCCTGCTCAGGTGTGCCATGCCCGGCCGGCGCGGTCGTCGGATCAGGCGGCGTCGTGGTGCCGGGCTGGCCGTTCTGGGTGTGCGGATCGCCAGGTTGGTCCCCGGGTGTGTCCGGGCTGTCCTTTTGCGGCTTGTCGTGCTCGGGGGCCGGCTCGTCCTTAAAGCCGTCCTCGGGCTTGCCGTCCGTCGGCGGCTTGTCGGTGAAACCACCGTTCGCCAGGCCCCCAAGCCCGCCAAGCGAGCTCAGCGCCGGGCCCAGCGCATCCAGCGGGCTGGCGCCCATACCGCCCAGCGCCTGCGGCAGCGCACTCAAGCCGGCCAGCGCCGGACCCATCGCCGACATCGGATCCATACCCATCGGGCCACCCAGGCCACCCATACCGGCGAGCGGATCCATCAGCGGCTCCTCACCGCCAGCCGGGCCACCAGCGCCGCCACCGCCCGCCACCTCACCGCCACCACCGCCAGAACCTTCGCCACCCCCACCAGATGAGTCGCCACCGCCACCGGCCCCCTGGCCGCCCCCGCTGCCGCCGTGGGCGTCGGGGCCGTTGTTGCGGTACTCATCGCCCAGCGCGTCGAGGATCGCCGCCTGCGTCTTCGCGTCGACCCGCGCATCGGCGAGAACCTTCTGGACCTCGGCGAACTTTTGATCCAGAAACTGCCCGAACGAGGCCACCGACGCAGGATTGCCCATCTCCGGGGCCATCTGCTTCTGCCGGTTCTGAATCTCGGTCAAAATCGCCGACACCTTGTCGCGGGCGCCCTGATTGGACGCAAAGATCTGCTTGAGCAGCTCGGCGAGTTTCTCATCGGTCAACTGTGCGGCGTCGGTGCTGCCGTTGTACTGCTCACCGGCTCCCGTAGCGCCCGTGTTGAGGCCTCCCTGGCTGCCAGGTGGTGGAGCGGGCGGCGGTGGCGGGCTCGCCGGCGGCATGCCCGGATACGGCGGCACCCCGGGAACCGTCCCAGGGTACGGCGGTGCCGGAGGCAGATCGTGTGGCTTGTCCTCGCCGAATATCCTGCCCACCGCCCCCACCACCTTGGCGATGTTCTCGATGGCATCGAACACCACGTTGTTCATCACGTCAGGAAGCCCAACCGACACGAGCAGCGCCCCTTCCACCTCATCGAGCTTGCCGAGGGTCAGAGCCCCTCGCCGATAACGCTAATCAGCCAGCCACGTGTTATGCGACGGTCATCGGGCTGCGGTTTGGCTGGCACCTCACGAACCCGTCGCTGGCCCGCGCCGTCGCGCGACGCGCCTCCGCACCGAAATGCGTTGGTAACGACCGAAAAGTGGTCCGGGCACTATCGCATGAGTCATCGATCGCCCCAATTGCACGTGCACTCAACGATTTTGCGCGCACCCCGCCCGTGCGCCGCTCTCGCACTGGTCCGGCCGAACGATCGGGCGCCTCTATTCGGCGCCCACCCAACGGTCGATGAAAACCGGACTGGGCCAACATCTGCCGCCGACGGCCGTCGCATAAGAGCGAAACGGCACTTATGTTCGGGCTTAGCTGGCCGACCGCCGTCGTGGCCGCGAGGTCCAGTTGGCTCACCGACCAATCCAGGCATGACCAGGAGGATCCTCAGTGACGACCGTTGAGGCACGACCGAACGGCAGCGCTGTCGCGTCGCAGACCGCGGACGCAGCCCACCCGCTTGACCAACCGGCCGCATCAAGCACAACCACCGTATCCGAGCCCGCTCTTGCCCCCTTCGGCGAGCCGAGCGGATCACTGCGCCAAAGCATCTCACCGCGCCGCTGGTGGGCCAAGGTCCGGAGGGCAGTCACCCGATCCGACACGGCACCTGCCCTCGATACCGACGACGCGTTGCGAATGCTTCACCTGGTCCGCCGCAGCCGCAAGTATGCCGTCGCGCTCACGGCCACCATTGCCACGATCAGCTTCGTGCTGTCGTTCGAATCGCTTCGCGATCTGGCGGCCAAGTCGGCCTGGCCGGGCTGGCATTCCTGGCTGTGGCCGCTGATCATCGACGGTTTGATCGTGCTAGCGACCTTGGTGATCGTGGCCCTGGCCCCCTACCGCAGCCAATTCTGGAACCGGCTCTACGCCTGGGTCGTCCTTGCGCTAGCAGCGACAGTAAGCGTCGGCGGCAACATGGCCCATGCCTGGCTGGCCACAGCCCAGTTGGAACCATGGATGCGATACGGATCTGCGGGGTTGGCCTGTGTCCCTCCACTTGCTCTGCTTGCCAGCACACACTTCATGGCGATCCTGTGGCGCTTCAATCCCAAACCGCCGCCCGATACCACCTCACAGGTGCGCGACGGGGTGCTGGCCTCGGCCAGCACCCGCATGGCCGAATGGGAAGCTGCCGCAGCCAAACTCCACGAACACGGCCACTGCCGGCACGTCCCGACATCAAAGGTCGCCCACGCCCTGCGCTACCTCTACGACCACCGGCCCGCGATGTCGCTACGGGCTATCGGTGCCACCGCCGAGGTCGACCTCCACCACGACAACGTGCGCAAAATCCGAGACGGGGCCGCCGCGGTGTTCGGGCAGGCCCCCAGTGAGGACGTATGAGTCGTCGTCGACAGAGAAGCCAAGTTCAACCGGTGTCGGCGTGTCAACCTCAGCTTTCACATCAGCAACGGCATGCTGAGCCTATGTCCTGTCCAACGCCCAGTGGCGGCATCGGCCTATCGGCGGTTAACCGCCAATGGACCGCTGCCAGCGACGCATCCAGGTGCACAGACCTAGCAGCGCCAGGAAGGAGGCGCCGCTAGCGGCATACCAGCGGGCACCCAGCTGCCTGCACACCCTAAATCCATAGTGCGCCAGCACATTTAAGCCAACAGAACGCGATTCGGCCCCCGGCGGGTGCCGAGGGCCGAGTCTTGGTGAGCCGAGTTGCCGCTCGACTCAAGTGCTTTCACACACCTTCCCCGAAGGGACCGTCATGCCTGACAGGTTCCACGGTAGCGCATGCCCGCAAACAGTGCTAGAGGGCACGCCCCGTGATCAATTCGCAACAACGCCCCCTCGCTCGTACCGAGGCTGCAGCCGGACCTCTCCACGATCCGGCACAGCGCGCACCACCCCGATGTGGATCCTGCGTGCCGCAGGACATCACGAGCTACACGCGCCGGTGCGCATCCGACTCGACCTCGGCGATTTGCCATGGGCCGGCGTCCCCTGCTGGTCCGGCGGCGCCTTGCGATGGATCCGCGAAACCGTCCCGATGGCCTACGCGCTGCGCTACGCCACCCACGTCCGTCCCGCCATGCCCGGCAACCCCATCGCGCTGAAAACCCTTCTGCGGGTAGCTGAAGCGCGTGCACGCTACGCCGACCACCGCACGGGCCGCGACTGTCGCCCCACCAATGCAACCCTCGCCGCGTGCGCCGGCTTGAGCGTACGCACCGTGCAACGCGCCTCGACTGCGCTGCGGCTACTGGGAGTTGCGACCGAGGTTCTGCGGGGGCGTCAGCGCTCTCGCGACGAGCGGATGGCCAGCTGGCGCGTCGGTGACCGTGGCCGTGGCTGGGCTTCAGTGTGGGCGCTTCACGACAGTCGGTTTCCACAGCTGTCACCCCATCCCGGAGGGTCTCCTGTAAAGAATAAAAACTCCCGTAGGGAGAATCTAACTACCCCCAACCGCCGGCAAGCCGCCGGTAGCGGCGCCAAAAAACGGCGCCAACGCCCGGAAGCCCGGGCACTCGCGCTGGCAAACAGGTGGATTACCGACGAGCAAAGCCCACCGTGGGCCCGCCGGCATCGCACACCCGCCGCGTGGGCACGCATCCTCGCAGGTCCCGCCGCTCACGGATGGACACCACGAGACATCAACCAGATCATCACCGACTGGGTGCGAACTGGCGGTCACTGGATCCCCGACAACCCGCATAAGCCCATTGGACTACTCGGCGCGATCCTGGCCTGGCACGGCCGCGACAATCTCGCAGACAGGCCAGCCGCCGCCGACGAAGCCCGAGAAGCCGCCGAGCTTGCCGCTGAACAGAAACGCAAGGCCGCCAACGCCCTTGAGCGCGCCCAGCACGAACAAGCCCGCCGCGCCGCACAAGCGGCGGCGCACGGACCCGGCCGGAATGCAGCGCTCGCCCAGGCCGCCGCCATCGGCCGGCGCGGCCTCGAGCGCCGCACCCAGATCGCCGCGCGTGAAGCGGCGCACTTCGAGGCCACCGTGCGCGCAGCGCGCGGCCTCACCGCACCAGGCGCAGCGCGGGTGAACGATTCTCATCAGAAGGGCCACAGCTGATGGCCGCGGTGAGGGTCGGCCCGACCCGATTGGTCTGCCAAGCCGATCCGGAGCGGTGGTTCGACCGGCACAACCGGACCTACGCACTCGAACGCTGTCTGGCCTGTCCTGGCCGCAGCTGGTGTGCTGAACAAGCACTCGACGGCGCGTCCTACGGGATGTGGGCCGGTATCTGGATCGACAACAACCTCGACGCCGTTTCGCATTACCTTCGCGCAATCGCCCAAGGCCCAGCCGACAGTGTGTCTGGCGATCGAGATCCAGCCTCAGCCGCTCCCCCGACTTCGACCCCCACCTCTCCCCCACCGGTCGCCGAGACACCAGCGGAAACGCCGGCCCCCCACGGGGTTTCGCGTACGGTCGTGGCCGTCATCTTGGCGAGATCGTCTGGGCACTGCGAGGCCATGACACCGGTCTGCCGATACACACAGGACACCATCGCGAGCCGCGTCCCAGGGCATTCCGGCTGGCACGCCGAGGACGCCTCGAGCGCCTACGGCGTGTGCAGACCCTGCCAACGGGCACTGTCCAGCACCGAGGATCGGCTGCTGCGGCGGCTCGGATACATCGTCGACCCGCCCGGCAACCCCACCTTCACACCCTTGTACTGGCGACAAGCCCGCTGGGTCTACCTCGACAGCGGCCCGACCATCGTCGAGGTCGATCGACGGATCACCCGCGCCGATCAGGCAGTCTGACGACCCGGGCGCGCCCTGGTGAACGCCTTCTGCGACGCGATCGCTCATCGCGCCGCGGGCAAATACAGAATTCCTTGAACGCTCGGAAGCAGCGACGACAGATCATCGGCTATTGACACGCGCAGCCACTCCTCCCCCCAATTCAGCTACTTCAAATCGCTCTGGGGTCGAAGCTGGCCGAGGTCCGACTTGCAGTCTTGGCAGGCGCTCCGTGCAGAAGAGTAGTTGCTGTTCGTCCCCCGACGGCCAAAGCCGACGGTCTCCTCGGGGCGCACTGATAGGGGCGAGTCGCGACGTCGAAAACGGGGGCCCAATCGACCTCTTAACAGACGATCACGCCGAATGCTGGCGGCGAGGATCCGCTGAGGCAGCGCCCAGCGCGGCAAACTGCGTGCGCAGCCCGTCCGCCCGTGCCAGCACCCCATGAACACCGCACGGCCGCGTCCCGACGAACTCCAAGACCGCCGGCGCGCTACGTAGCTCCGCGGCCGCCAAACCCAAAATGATCATCGTCGCCGGGGTGAGGTCATCGTCGCGAGCATCCATCGCCAGCTGATCGACCCATTCGCGCTCGTCGTCGAGAAGTCTGTAGATGCCAGCCTGCCGGACCACGTCAGCGATCAGAGCGATCAACTCATCACGGTGGGCCCGCAACCAGGCATCTTCAACAGGGCGACGCTGACGCGCTCCACGCGCTGATCGTCGCGCCGTACGGGTGATCTTTTCGTCGGGCCGGTCATAGCGCAGCAATGCCTCCAGACGGTCAATGCGGTCTATTACTCCCTGCTTTCCCACACCGACCTGACGACCCAGCTGCGCGAGGAAGATCCCACGGTCGCGGCCCGCGCGCAGGAAATACAGTTCCCGGCGCCGGTCGTCCCACCACAGCCAGTTGTTCAGCGTCAACGCATCGGCGATCTCAGCCTGAAGAACCCAGGCAGGAATGTCGGCACCGCTGAATTTGCGCAGGTAATCGAGCACTTCGCGCGGATCGGAATCAGCAGAATCGGGCAGCAAGTCGCGGTTGCGATCGTCCACTTTGGCCCGCCGTTTGGCGATCATCACGATCGCGCGACCCACCTCGGCTCGATGGACCTTCGGACGGGTCGCCACCCAGTCAGTATTTCACTGACGGGTCACAACCGCCGAGTACACGCCGAGCCGCCGACCGCCGCCGCCGCCGCGCGCGGCAATGGAACAGCCCTCCTCAATCGCGCCCCGGAGCAGAATCCTTGCGGCCCGGCAGAAATGCGTTCAGCACCGGGGCTATCCACGTGCTGCGGGTGTCAATGCCCAGGTCGGCGCCGATCTGGTCGATCACGGCCTCCTGCTCGGCCGTCGGGCTGAAGCTGATCTGAACACTGCCTCCCCCGACGTAGCGCACCGCTGAGGGGTCAGCAGGAAACAGGGGATTGACCGGTGCGGTGTTAAACGTCGACTCACGGATGATGTCGGCCAACTCACCGTGCTTGCTGCTGATCGCTTCCAGCACGACTTGGAGGTTGGTCGCCTTGCGCTTGTGCCGGTATGCCTCGAACCGCTGCTTTACGTTCGAGCTGACATAGACCGCACTGGTCGGCTTAACCCGCGTGCGTGGCCGACCCGGCTTGCGGGTACGAGGTCGAACCGCCTGCGCGTCCTCCCGGATGTCTGGTACGGCGGCTATCGTCGCGGCTCCAGCCCTGTCGAGGCCCCCCGTTGGCGCTTTCTGGTCGTCTCCGATTCGGGTCGGAGTGGCCGCAGGTTCGCCGACAAGGCCAGCCAAACCAGCTCCCCGGGCACCTGGTCCGGCGAGGTCCGACAAGTCCTCGGAAGGCACGTCTTGTTGTCTGAGGTTCACGGCCATACTCCTTTTTCGATCATTTCGTTTCGTCGCTCAGCACTTCGGGTGAAGACCTCTTTGGCGAGCTTTGCGTAGTCCTTTGCGACTTGTCGCGACGTGCTACTGAGGACGTTTGCGTTGGTGGTGCTGCGGCGCAGCAAGGTCGGATTGTTTTCGATCTCCTGCTCGAGTTCGTGAGCCAGTAATCCGTACTTAAGGATTTGGTTGGCGACACCTTCGGAGTGTCGAATGAAGCTGTCCAACACCAAATTGCTATCACTGCCGAGGTCTTGGGCCACTTCCAGGCTGTGGTCACGCCTGATGTTTTTCGAGCTCGTTCCTGATGCGAATACAAACGCTCCAAGCAGCGTCACGTAGGGGTTATGTTCGCGCATCCCACGGATTTCGGCGGCGAGTTCACGCAGCCCGGTACGCGACATGCGGTCGGTTTTCATCGGAACGATGATGAACCGTGATGCGCATAAAGCGATCTGCAGCAGCAGCGGGTTCTCCGGCGGGGAGTCGATGATAATCAACTGGTAGCGCCCAGCGATGGCCTGCAGAGCCTCGGCCAGGGACAACAACACGCGCTTTGCGTCTTCCTTGGTACCCATCTCCGCGGACAGGGCGGCGTTGATGCGGCGCACAAATTGTCCGCCGGGAACGACATCAAGGTTCGGCCGCACATCGCGCACCGGAGTCAGCGGCGCGCCAGCCGTTACCGCGCTAAAAAGGTTGCGCCCGTTGTCATCCCGGTCGGTGTAGGCGAAGCCCAAAAGCTGGGCAATATTGCCCTGACCGTTGAAGTCGACGATCAACGTTCGTACACCGTCAGAAGCCGGCAGCGCGCCGAGATGCGCTGAGGTGGTCGTCTTTCCCACTCCCCCTTTGCCGTTGCACAGGAGGTACACATGCCCAAGACGCGACCAGACTATGTCCGGCTCGGGCTGTCCCCAATCAGCTATGCTCTCCGACATCAAGTGCCCTTCAGCTGGTGAAACGAGATCGGTAACGCGCATGCACGACAATGGATTTCGGTGCGCACCGGCGCGCGGTACCTCGTGCGTGATCGAGTGTAATGGTCAGGACGCGACACGCCATGCAGCGCCACGCCGAGGGGGCGATTTTCCGATCGATGGATGCCGAAGCGTTACCCGCGATTCCACACCCCGCAATCGACCATATTCTTGCGCGGCTAGTAGGGCGGACCGTGCAGTGGATTACTTCTGCGGCGGTACTGCAAGCGTCGAGGCGCATCCCTATTCGAGTCTTCACTCACGTCGTGCAGCGACCGTCACTCACCGTTGGGGGCACGATATGACGCGCGATACGTACGGGTATCCCGAGGCTAGCGTGCCGTCAGCCGTTGCCCATCGCAGTGCTCATTACATGCAGGAATGCACTGGAAAGAGCTGTTATCGCCATCCGCGCCGATACCTGACCCAATACCTGAGTGCATACCTGGGGGCCTATTGTGCGCGCCGCCTGACCAGATATCGGTGGCCAAGCGCACCGTGCTACGGGTACCGGCGTTTCGCCGCAGACTTTGAACCGGGCACGGCGCAGCATGCGGTAAACAGCACAGCGCCCGACTCTTACGCGACCCGCGCGCGCAGTAATCTGCGCTATGGCGCGGACAAGCCGTACTCGCATTGTCTGCGCGACTATGTCCGATGCAGCACGCATCAGCCATGCACAAGTGGCGTTTGCAGTGCAAGCCGGGATACGGCGCGCGACGCGGATACCCGCAAAGGAGCAGCCTTGGCTCCGCACGCAGGGCCGAGTCGGGCGCCGTGCACGGCTGTGGACTTTCGCCGGTATCTCGATGATGGTGCGCAACCAGATCCAGGTCACGGCGGCGCGGCGCGTATAGGTCGCAGTGTGGCGAGAAGTAGCCACGGCTGCTTACGGGGCAATTAACAGGCAAGTACGTCGTGCAGTCTGACCCGCTGCACGACGGAGCATTCCAAGCGGGTATCAGTTGAAGAACGCACTGTTAGCCGCATCGCATCTGACCTGCGGTAATAAATCGTCACTGTGACGAAATATAACGGGTTACCCTGATTCCCAAAGCCGCCGCGATCCAGTATGGCCACGTACAGCACCCCCAAGCGCCATGGCCCGCAAGCGGACCCCTTGTTCTTCGACTGGAACCGACGGCACACCCGCCGGCCCAGCCGATCCGGGGGGGAGGGGGCGCGGACCGCAGCAACCGCGAGTTTGGGCGTGCAATTGGCGCAGCTGGACTTCAGCCCGCCTTTGAGGGCCAGCTTCAAAAGTTGCTGACGTCGCTTGCTTGGTTATCGAGGGGGAAGCAACAGCGTTGAGTTGAGGGCGGCCTGCCGCGGGCCGGGCTGCGAATCGACAACGCGTCGAGGCTGGGCTGCCCTGCGTGTGAGGAAGCGTCCCGTCAGGGGACCCGCGGCGGCCGCAGACTGAAGCCCAACCTCGAGCAGCGACCGCGCAGGAGGCCCGTGGCGTGGCCCGGATCCCGCCTTGGAGGGGTGGCTGCCTGGCCTGCGGCGACCACTGACCAGGATGGGGACGCCGGCGCGCCCTCGGCCGGCGGACCTGCTGTCTCCTTGGGCATGGGCGCCACGTCTGATCTGAAGCGGACGAGGGGCTACAGGGTAGGGGAGCAGGAGCGCAACGCCTCAGCGCGTCGTTAGTTCCCCCGGATGCCCCGGCGTCATGAACAGCGCCAACGCGCGGCGATACTTCTGCGCAACCGACTCCAAGGTGGTTGCGACCCCGCCCAGTTCTTCCTGCGCTTCCAGGAGAAGCAGGTTGGACTCCCTCAAGTTGACGATTTCGGCGCTCAGATCGGCAACGGCCGATTCAGCGATGCCGGTGAGTTCGGCACGCAGCTCGTTGCGAACCGACGCGATCACTTGCGTCACGTCGACGCTGCCGGCTTCCTGCTGGAGGGTCTGTACCTGGGCGCGCAGTTGGGCTAACTCGCGGCGTAGCGCGGCAACGTCATCCGATCCAGCGGATCGAGCAGTACCTTCGGGCCCATCGCTGGGGGTCGACGTAGTGGCCGGTAGTTGATCCTCGTAGACGTACCAGCGCAGCCGTTGCAGACCAGGCCGGGCCCATCCGTGGATCTCGCCCGCGATAACGGCACTCTGCAGGGTGCGGCGATCCATGTGTAGGCGTCGCGCGGCATCTTTCAGTGCAACGGATCGCCGGTCGGGCGCAGGCTCTCTCGGCACCCCGGCAGGCGGGTACTTGAGCGCACCCTCTGCAGGCACCGGCAGCCTCCCTCGTCAATCACGATAGTGTACTTAATGTGCCTACTGTCGAGTGGATGCAATTGCGCCGCCACCTCCACATAAGTCGCGACACGTATGCGCGGTAAGTACACTAGGGACATCCATTATGTACACTAGGCGCAGACCACCAGGTCAGCACAGGGAGCGATGGGGCAGTGAGCGTATCGGAGAGTCGTCGGGGCAAGGACCTCACTGGTGTCCGATTTCTGCCTAAGCACTTCCGGGTACTGGAGGTCGCTGCGGAGGAGCTGAACGTCAAGGTCCCTGTCCTTATCCGGGCGCGCCTGGGTTTGCCGCTCCCTGCTGATCCACCCGTAAGCGGGCTGGATCTCGAGGCCGCATTTCGCAACGCTCTCGACATCTTGGCGCTGAGCGGCGACTCGGCCTTAAGTGACCTCGACCTCGACCTCGAACTCGTCTAACTTCAGGTCCTCTGACCGGCCGTGATCGGCCCATACTCGGAGAGATGCCAGTCGGGGTAATCCCACAGGACATCGGCGATGTCGCCAGTGACGTCGCGAAAATTCAAGTGGCTCAACCCACTCGGCTGAATCGCGCGCCCGCCAGCCCGGGGTCCGAGGAGCCTAGCCGGCCGCCGACCCGTGGAGTCTGGCCGCGGTCGAGCCATGGCACTGACCGACACCCACCACAGGGGGTTGGCCGTGATGAATGGCTCATGGAGTGGGCAGCGCACAGATGGCCCAGCAGCGCGTCGGCGCACAGGAAACCAACCGCTCGGAGATGATGGCCGCGGCGCTCGACGCCTTCCTGCCGCCGACGCCCAAGCGCCGCTCCAAGTAGCGCGAGAAGCGCCTCCAGGAGCCGGCTGAGCGCTACCCAGCTGACTGGCCCAACCACCGGGACGACAAATACCCCCGGATTCGGCCGTCTCGTTCGCGAAGTCCGCGGCAAAGCGAGCCAGGACTAGATCGACCAGCGCTCCCGGCGCGTACCGACAGCGTCGGTCCGAGGTCGAGCGCGGCCATCTGGATCACACTCGGCGCCGCCACGGCCGCCGCCCGCTAGCTGTCCCGACGGGTCGAATGAGCTGCCCCTGGCCCCCGTCCGTCATGCGGTGCCGGACCTAGCTCATCGCAGCTCGCCAGCGGTCCGTCACGGACTGGGACCGAGCATGGGATGCGTGGCGAACGGGTGGCAACCTGTGGCGGCACGGTCACGCGCCGCCTTACGGCCTACCTCACGAGATATCGCGCCCGGACGATTCGATGCGATGGGGCCGTACCGGGTGGTGACTAAAGGCCGGGCGGCCCAATCCGGGTGAAACGAGACGGGACTGTAGCGGCTAGCTGTGGCGGCCGGTGGCCGACCAGTGGCGCCCGGCGGCGGACAGTTGGAGGTCAGTGGCTAACCGGTGGAGGTCACTGCCGCAGCCCTGGCGCTATATCCGTTCGCCGATAACACGGAACGGCGCCGGTGCCGGCGCGGCACGCACACCGCGCGGGGTTGGCGACCCAGCGTGGCTGAGGTCGGGACCTAAAGCCAGCGACGGTCCGTTCGCCATGGCCCCGACGATCCGCTCTGCGTCGCGCGAACGCGTTACGCGCCGCTGCGGTCGGCCGTCTCCTGGTGGCCATCAGATTCGGCGACGGCCTGGGCGATAAGCCAGGGAGCCGCCTTCGCAGCGCCCACCACAAAGCAGCCGAACGCGATGAAGATCAGAAACCACACGGCGTACGGGTCGTCTCGCAGCCACGCTGCGTTGTGCACAGCGCCCTCCACCAGGGTGCCGATCACGACGAATGCGACCAGCACCCCGGTCATGCCGGTAAGCGCGGCCGCCCCGGACGTCGAAGCCCAGCCCCGTTTCACGTGCAAGGCCATCAGCACTAGGGCCAACGAGACGGTCGCCAGGGTCATCCAAAACCTGCCATGCGCCAGATGTTAAGACGACCGAGCGACACCACGTACAAAACGCGGCCTCCATCGCATGACAAGCCGCGTTCGCACTTTCACAAGGTGATCCCAGGAATGAGACCGGCGCCGGCGGACGGGGAAGCATCCGAGTGGGGCTCAACCGTCTCGCGCCGATTCCTGGCCTGTCCCTTTTGGCGCGGACAATGGGACTGTGACTGAACCGAGCCCACCGAGCCGCCAAGCGCCCAAGAGAGCACCCGCCGCCCTCGCTGATCTGACGCTGCTTGTGGTCGTGCCGGGACACCCGGAAGATGTCCGCGCGTTCACCGATGCTGAACGCCAGGAAGCTGCTGACTACGCCGCCGCGGCCGGCGGCACAGTGCACCCCCTAGCGAAATAGCCGCGATCTACCAGCGCCGATCGTGGGCGAGCAGGCCGCCGGCGTCTAAGGTTCCGAGCGCGTATCGGTCGGCCTGACGCGTGTGTGTAGGGCACCGACTGCAGAGGTGAAAAGTCGTAGCCCTCAGCGACACGGAATGCGCGATCGACTCGTCACCGCAGGCATCCGAGGACGGCGGGTATGCTGACTCCAGAGCCGTTCGCATGGCTGACCCCGAGTCGATCTGGTGCCCGCACCACCTCCGACGTTTGAGGGCAAAGGTTCACGTGAGGATCTGCGAGTTTCCGTCACTGTTGAAGTGTTCGGTAGGTGCGGGCTGCCGTCACAACTCCAGTGATTGGACGGTCTATGACCAAAAACAACCCCTTCAAGAAGGCGGCCCGCGCTTACCGGCAGGCGCACCCCGAGTTGACCTACCAGCAGGCCAAGCGCGCGGTGGCGTACACCTCGACGCCCCGTCGGCGGTGGAAGCCCGGTCAGATGCCGTGGGTACGAACCGATATGGACACCTCGCCGATGTGCTACTTCTGCGGGGAGCACGAACTCATCATCTCGGCCACCGACCTGCGCTCCGACAACGGCCGCGTGGCGATGTACTGCGACAACTCGGACTGCGATGCCCGCGAGTTCGAGGTCATCATCATGCGCGACGGGACCGCGACCACCCCGCAACGCACCGACGTGCGCATCATGGAGCGCCACAAGCCCTCTGGGCCGCGGCCAGCGTGGTCACACGGGCTCGGCGACGGGTGGGCCGCGGGCACCGCACCGTATGCGCGCACCGACGGGCGCGACATGGGATGTCTGTACTGCGGTGAGCAGTCCTGCGTGGTCACCGACGACGACGTGGCCGCCGATACGGGGCGAATCCAGTTGAGCTGCACCAATTCTCTCTGCGCGGTCCAGGTGTTTGAGGTGCTGGTCTGCCGCGATGGGACTGGCTTGTGCGGGCAACGTCCAGATGTTAAGGGACTCCACGACATCAAGCCCACGCGCGCACGGGATCTGCTGCGCGCGCACGAACGCGACGGCGGCCGGGGATTTTTCGCCCTACCGGTCAGGGATTACTACACCTACCCCGACGGTGTCGATCCGTTACAGGCGAGGATCTCCGGACCTGCGCCCTGGGAGGAATGACGCTGGACTCGGCGCGACCGTCCAAGACGTTTGGCCCGCCGCAACACCTCAAACCTCGCCTGGGTACGGCCCGTGCCGATCCGGGACGGGGTAGGGGAGCGAGAACTCTGTAAACCATTGGAGCGGTTCAATGTTCACCGTTCCCATGTCGGACATGCCGTACTCCGGCACGTCGTAAAGCATGAGCACGTCGTGATCCTGAAACAGGTACTCGAAGAGGTCGCCCCAGCCATTGTCGCGAGTCGGATCCGTGGGCCAGGCGAACACCTGCTCCCGAGGACATCCCGCGGCCGCGGCTGCTCTGTGCAGTGTCAGATGTAGGACCATCTCTTCACCCGTGCAGCGGGGGACAGGCGCTCCCCAGCGCTCAGTCTCGTCTGCCAACGCCTCGGCCGCGGCCGCCAGCTGGTAGCGCCAGAACCGGCTCTGCCCGAATGTCTGTTGCGGCAGCCAGCCAAGGACCCGGAACCGCGTTCGGATCGACGTGTGGATCGCCGCGGCGCCGAGCCGATCAGCGTCAGCGCGGATGTCGTCAGCCAAGGCACGCGCCGCAGCGGCGATCAGTGTGCGCCGGCGAGGACCCACCGCATCGATGATCTCGACAAACTCCTCGTCAAGATCAGCCATAGCCGGCCTTCGCCGATCCTCCGTAGGTGCCCAGCGCCAGCAGGGGAGCCCCGTTCTCATCCAAGAACGAGTGCTTGAGAGCAGGCAGGTCGTAACGCATGAAGTGCGAGAGTGGGACGAGCTTCACCAGGCTCAGCGTCAGATCGCGCGCCGCGGCGATCGGGCTGCCGTCGGCCCGGCTCAGCGTGCGGTAACCCCGCGGCGACATCCTACTGACGGTGTACCCAGGGGCGGTGTGGTCGAGTGCCCACGGCAGCTCCAAATACGGCAGCCCGAGGTCGTCACGCACCTCGTCGGCCAGGACGCCGATCAGAAACCGCTCGACGACGTCCATCTCGCCTGCATAAAGTGCCAACTCCTCGCCGCCGTCGTGCAACTCGAGCAGTCTCAGTCGTCCGGCCGGGTCACGGTGCAGTGAATAGCGGGTTCCCACCCTCCCGGGCGGCGCAGCAATGACCGTGGCGCCCGAGGTTTCGTCCGTGTAGCACGAGTAGCCGGCGATCAGCACCCAGCCGAGGCATTCGCCACTCAGCGTTGGTGCCTCGATCATGCGCCTAACGTTAGTCAGCCCTCGGCAGGGTGGGGGAGCTGGCGGCGGTCCCCGGACGTGTCACGTTCGGGGTGCGGTGCTGGCTGGCTCAGGTACGACTTGAGCCGGTGCCTCTGAACCCTTGAAGCAGTCTGTACGTGGACAGGCGGCTGTTGATCGGTTCTTGCTCAGTCATGACATTGTCTCTCGCGCGCGGTGTGCCCAACGTTCATGCGCGGCTTGGGCCGACATCTCTGCTGCGGCACCGATCTTCGCCCATGACAATTGTTTTGCGCGCGCCTGAAGGACGGCTTGGTCTAGTTGCTCTTCGGCGGAACGAATCGCCGCGCGCGCTGTTTTAATCTCGGCTTCGGCGTCGATGTCGCTGATGTGCTCGTTGGACCACACGGCGTGGCCAGCGGTATAGACGTCGCCGCTGACCACATCGAGTATGTCGTCGTCGGCTGCGTAAATGCGAAATGCGTTGGGATCGTGCCTCACTGGTGAGGGCACACGCGTCCAAAGCTGTTGACTGAACCAGCGTTTGGTAGGCAGCGTGTCGCCGGCGGCGTAACAGTTGCAGACAACGCGCCAGCCGATGACGTCGCCGGCGGGCCTAGTCAGAAACGCAGCGTCGCCGCCGTGGCGGCGCACTGCATCCTGGCCGAATGTGCCGTCGCCGTACTGGTCGACGGCAAGATGCCCGGGTGGAATTCCGGCGCCGCTGATTCCCAGGGCCCGTAAACCGTCTTCGAACTCGGCGACCATGTATCCCTCATGCCATTCGCTGCCTTGGTCGCCGGTGGAGTACTCCCATCCCATGGACGGGAGCCTACCGCAGATGTCAAGGCGGCCTGATGGTCGACCGTATCGCTATCAGGAAAACCTGACATAATCGCTATTATCTGGCGCAGATCAAAGCCGATGCTGTGGGTTGTCTTGGCGAAGAAGCGGCAAGCTACGGTTCCCGAGGTCGTTCGATCAGGCCGTACAGCGGGTTCCGGGCTGCTGCCGCACGGTTCTCCGCGCCGGCGCCGTCAACGTAGCGCTGCGAGGTCACCATCGACTCATGCCCGAGAAGTTTCATCAGCGCGTACACACTGACATTCCCGTTGGCGAGCTCGGTCGCGAACGTGTGGCGGAATCCGTGCACCAAGGCTCCAGCGGCCCGTTGACTGTTCAGCCCTGACTTCTTGAACGCGCGCAGTACCCGGTACTGGAGCGTGCCGCGTGTCATGCGCTCACCGTCACTGCCGACGAACAGTGGGGCTGTGGCCGGCCACGCAGCTAGCCCGGTCTGGGTGGAACGCCGTTTCGTCGTGCCTGGAAAACGAACTGCTCGGGACTCCAGATATGTCTCGACCTCGCGAATTAGGGCGTGTTCTACCGGTATTCGGCGATCTTTGTTGCCCTTACCATGCACATGCACGACACCGCCCTCATCGGTGGGTCGGATGTCACCGACATCGGCACGTACCAGTTCGTCCGCCCGAAGTCCGGCGAGCACAGCCGCCAGGACGATAGCCCGGTCGCGCTCGGCCCAGTCGGAACGGCGCATCGAACCACGGTCCAGATCGATCACCCCTAGCAGCCCGGAAACCGTTTCAGCGCCAAGGCCTTTCGGAAGCGTCCTCGCCACCTTGGGTCGGCCGATCAGCGGCATCGGATTAGCTGCTATTGCGTCGCCGGTATAGAGAAAGTCGCACAACGTGTTCCAGTTCGACCAGCAGCGCCGGATCGACGCGGCCGCGTGGGTGTGCGCGTAAGCGGCGAAGGCGGTCTGCATCGCTTCTTTGGTCAGGGCATCGGGCGTCAAGTCAACGACCCGTTCGGGGATGCCGGCAAGCAGGGTGGCGATTGCGTCGAAATCCTGGCTATACGCCTTCATCGTATGTGGTGAGGGCTTGCGAATGGCCCGATCGGCGAGGAAGTCCAAAAACCATGCGGGGAAGCCCGATTCCCCATCGACGCAGCTGGGTCGCGGCGGCGTCATGAAGCAATGGTCGCACAGTTTCATGCATAACAGCAGTTATCCACGAGAAACTCCGCCATTTTCATCAGATGAATTACAGGTGCCGGGGTCGGCGTCGATTGGTACCGCTGTGGCGTGGTGGCTAAATCCCTTGTTGTTCTGCGGGTTTGGGATCAGTGATGGTGCGCGGGGGAGTACCCGTCTGCAGGATGGGGCCGAACGCCGGGGCCGAGTCGTGTCGAGGTGGTGCGGCTACCTGCGCCAATGTGGTAATGATTCAGGGGATGATTCAATGATTTATTGAGTGAGACAATCTGGAGGCCGTTTTGCCCGTCGATCTGAGCGGTCGCGTGTATGTGGTCGGTTCGGTTCCGCTGCTGCATCCTGAGGCCCAGACGGTCAACGAGATGCTCGAGGGTTGGCGCAATCAGCAACTGTGCCGCAACTTGGATGCGGACACGGTTGCGGGGCAGGCACGAGCTCGTTCGTGGTGAACGCCCGCTTGGTCGGCGACTGCTCATTGTCTTGCACGTGTGCGGCGGTGTTCCACTCGAAAAACACTTGAGCGGGGTGGGTGCCGAATCTCTGTTCACACACCCGGTCCCAACCGTAGTTGCAGGACTTCTTTGACCATGCCGACGACCGAGTCGCCCTGATCGCTGCCTCGGCGCGCAAGGGCTGGCTGCCTGGCCTACCGGGACACGACGATGTTCAAAGTGGCCTACTCCTACGGCTAAGGCGCACCGAGACGTCGAAGTTGGACGTTCTTGACTGGGGCCGCAACCCGGCGGCGCCGGAGTTCGGGCGGTTCGGGATGCTGCACGTGCGCTATGGCAAGGCGGTGCGTGGGCAGCCGCCGCGCCGGCGCAATGTGCCTTCGGTGATGGGCTGGGCGGTGGAGGCGGTCGCTGACTATGTCGACAACATCCGGCCCCGCTTCGGGTGCCAGGAGCATCCGGCGATGTGGGTGACCGAACGCGGCGGCCGTGTCGCTCCGGCGGAGATCAATGCCCGCTTCGTCGCCTACCGGGATGCGCTCGGGTTGCCGAAAATCCTTACCCCGCATAGTCTTCGGCATTCTTAGGTGACACATTTGACCGAGGACGGTGTTGATCGACGGTTCATCCAGACCGCGGTTGGGCATCGATGCGATACGTCCACGGCGATCTACACCCATGTGTCCGGTGACTTCATGAACACCGCGCTGCGTAAGGCCCTCGACCCCGCGTTCGACGACGAGGCATCTCAGCGCCGGAAGGAGAGCTGAATGCCGCGCAAACTTGACTACCGCTGGCACCTGCGCCAGGTGATGGCCGCCCGCGGCATGTTCGCCACCACCGACCTGATTGAGCCGTTGGCGCAGCGCGGTATCCACCTGTCCTCCAGCCAGGTGTACCGGCTGGTGGTGGATCGCCCGGAGCGGCTGAGCTTGAAGATTCTGATGGCGCTGTGCGACATTCTCGACTGCAGCATGGATGAGCTGATCGAACCGATCGCGGCGGCTGCACCGGCGCGGAAGAAGCGTGCCGCCGGCGGCGACAACACCACCATCGGCGACCTGAGGCCCAAACGGGCCCGCATCACCGCGATGGAAAGCTGACCGTTGCCTGGGGTATTCGCGCCCGAGGTGGTTGCCGATCCGATCGGGGTCGTCGTCGACCTGATCGCCGAGCGCAAGCCTGGCCTGGACCGGTCGACAATCACGCGCGTGGTCGAGGAGATCGCCGGTGGTCGGGTCAAACGCCGCCGACTCGCCCAGGCCCTGCTCGATCGGCCGCGAGTTCTCGATGACGGCCGCTCACCCGCCCCTCACGCGGTCGGGGACCTGCTGGTCGCGCTGAACAACGCTGGTGCAACGCGCATTTCGGCACCGGTGTGCGCCGAGTGCGGCAAACACCTGCGCACGCTGCAACGCCGCGGCGACGACTGGTACTGCGCAGTCTGCGGTCCGGTGCGCGAACCGTGCGGCGGGTGTGGACGAATCCGCCCGATCTCTACGCGGGACCGCGACGGACAACCACGTTGCGTGGCGTGTCCGCCCGACGGCGGGTGTGATCCTCTCGAGCTCGCGGTCGAGGTGATAGCCGCCGCCGACGCGGCCCTGTCGACCGACGTCGCCGCCGCAGCGGTGAGGTTGGCGGCCCCGCGGTCCGGGCACCGTCATCAGCTTGCCTGGGCGTTGCAGGACCGGCCCGAGCTGCTCACCGGCGCCGGCGCCGAAGCACCGAGACGGTCGGTCCTGCGTCTTATCGACACCCTGTGCCACGCCGGAGCGAGCGCGATCATCCGCCGCCCTGCCCCCGCTGCGGTCGAATCATTCACCTGCACAGGCGAATCGACGACAAGTGGCTGTGCCGCAACTGCACCGCCAAGTCCCGCGCCCAACCCTGTGGCCGGTGCGGGGGGTGCGCGAGGCCGCCACCCGCGACGAGCAAGGGCGACCGCTGTGCGCCCACTGCTTGATCACCGATCCCGCCAACCGCGAAACATGCGTCGAGTGCGGCCGACGTCGACTGGTCCAGGTTCGAACACCCGACGGACCGCTCTGTGGCAAGTGCGTACCCCGGCGCCGTGCTGACGTGCGCGATCTGCGGGCGGACCGCAGCATGCGTGGTCTCCAAGGCCACCGACAAACCCTGGTGCTTGGCGTGCAAGCAGCGGTGGATCCGCTGCACTGGTTGCGGCGAGGTCGCCCCGCTGCGCGGCGGAACCCTCGATGAGCCGTTGTGCTCGTTGTGCACCCGGCCCGACAACGCCTGGCGCAGTTGTGCCGGCTGCGGCCAACCCGGACGGTTGCACCACGGGCGGTGCGCTCGCTGCTCGGTCACCACGCGCCTGCACGAACTGCTCGCCGACGACACCGGCGCCATCCCGGCCGACCGGGAAGTCCTCTACCGGGTCGCTGGCCGCGACCAAGCGGCCAGCCACGCTGAGCGCTTGGCTCGACAGAAGCTCCGCCCCCCAGATGCTGCGTGAGCTCCCCGGACGCGCCATCACCCACCAAACACTCGACGAGCTGCCCACCGGGAAGACCGTCGAGCACCTGCGCAGCATCCTCATCGCCGCGGGAATCCTGCCCACCCGCGACGAACACATGATCCGACTCGAACAATGGGTCCACACCGCCATCGCCGAGCGAGCAGACCCCGATGAACAACACCTGCTGCGCCGGTACGCCCTGTGGCACATGCTGCGGCGCCTGCGACAACGTACCCGAGGCGCCGACACCACCCACAACCAATACGTCCTCGTCCGGCAGCACGTACGAGCCGCGATCGGATTCCTCGATTGGCTCGCCGCACAAGGCCTTTCGCTCGCCGACGCACGGCAAGGCAACCTCGACGAATGGACCGTCAGCGACAACGCCACACTGCGGCGGGAAACCCGCCACTTCCTGCGATGGGCCAACAAGCAGAAACTCACCACCCTCGACGCGCCAGCCATCAAATGGGACGGTCCCTGCGGCGTCATCGACACCGAGGCCCGATGGGACCAGGCTCGGCGGCTGCTCCACGACGAAACGATCAAACCCGAAGACCGCCTCGCCGGCCTGCTCGTGCTGCTCTACGCCCAATGGCCGGCCGCGATCAGCCGGCTGACGATCGACCACATCCGCACCAGCGCCGGGCAGGTCCTTATCCGTCTCGGCGACGAGCCCGTCGTGCTGCCCGAACCCGTTGCCGCGCTTGCCCTCGCGGCCGTGGCGAACCGTCACGGAAAAGCCGTCGTCGGCGACCCCGGTACCTCGCCATGGCTGTTGCCCGGCGGGCAACCCGGGCGCCCGATCAGCCCGTACGCACTCACCGAGCGACTCCGCCAACTCGGACTCCAACCCGCCAGAAACCGCTCCACCGCGCTGTTCCAACTCGCCACCGACCTGCCCGCCGCCATCCTCGCCCGCATGCTCGGCATCCACATCACCGTCGCCGTGGCCTGGCAACGCGCCTCCGCAGGCGACTGGACCGACTACGCCGCCGAAATCAGCCGCAGAACATACCGCTAAAGAGAGGCATTCCGACAGTTGCAATATCCCACGTCGCCAGAGCGCATCGCCGACAAAACCGTCGCCGACGAGTACTTCGCCGTCACCGAGAAAGTCGAAGCGCTCTATGACCAACCCCGCCGACTCGCCAGCGACGACGAAGGCGCCGAAATGCGCAAACTCCGCACCGTCGTCGGCATCTTCCCCGACCGCGACGCGCTGATCCTCGTCGGCGCCGTGCTGGCCGAACAACACGACGAATGGGCCGAATCCCGGCGCTACCTCGGCCTGGACGTCCTGAGCAAATCACGCACCGTCAACGACACCCCACCCGAACAGGAGGACACACCCGCGGCACTGACCGCCTGAACCCATCACGACGAAGAATCACACGACGACGTCGTACACCACGTCCCTGGACTTGACCATCGCATGCACGGATTGAGACACGGATTGAGAAGTGGATGGGGAAACGGCTCTGCCGCGCAGACACCACGCCCCCTGACTGGGGTCGATGACGGTCACCCGCCGCGGGTGCGCCACGCCTTGAGCGTGTCTGGGAAATTGGCGACCGCGGCGCCCTGCCATTGGAGACCAACGGGTTGGCGCGGTGATGAGGGCGAGATCATCGGTGCGGTTCAGGTCGGACACCGTGAATGCGAAGGGTCGCCGTATAAACGGATTTCCGATGTAGACCGAACAGACGGCCCGCCTGAGGCGGCCCAGTCCTGCGGCGACAGCGGCGAACGCCTATTCTCAGGTGGCGTCGATCAGCTTCCCGTTTCGGCGCAGTAGCGGTCCTCAGTCGCCCAAACCTGCTCCGCGGGGACAGCATGGTGAGTTGCGTTGTCGGGGACAGCTCGCCGCGGAACCGCAGCCACACCACGGCCACGCGCCCGCACGTGGTGGCCGTCCAACCCCGCGCTCAAATGTCCCGCCCCACTGCGCAATAGCAGTACGTTCGATCTCGAAACGCTATTATGGGTAGCGCTACGGGACAGGAGGTTACACTGATCCGTACAGCGTCTATGTGACGTCGATCAGACAGGAGTTGAGCAGATGACCAGTGACTTGTCGGCCCGGCGCGATCGCGTTCCGCATGCTCACCCGGTACGACGACGTGGCAGGCCCACAGGCGTGCCGCACCGCTGACCCGCGAGAAGCGACAGCGATTCACGGCCTGATACGCGTGTCCCACCCGCCAGGGCACGGTCGCGAAGGTGTCACTCTCCCATGCCCACCGTTGACCACAGGACCGGAGGCCCCCGCACGATGCGTCGACCACTTGAGGACGGCTACTTCACGATGCCCGACGGCGACGAGCAGCCGCGGTTGGTCGGTTCCTACAGCACTCTTGCCGACACGTACTTCTTCCCGCGCCGACGTCGTTGTCCGCTGACGGCGGGGCCGGTCGAGGATGTTTTGCTGTCAACAACCGGAGAGCTGTTCGCCTGGACCTACGTCGAGTCGGCGTGGATGGGTAAGACCCGGTTCGGATCCACGGGCGACGGGCACGGGGTCGGTCAGGTGGACCTGCCCGAAGGCGTCCGAGTGCAATGCATCCTGCGAGGCGAAAGGGGCGACTGGCAGATCGGCATGCCCATGCGGCTCGAGATCTACCCCATCATGACCGATGCCGATGGCGCCGAGCTGTGCTCGTTCCGCTTCGGCCCCGCCAGACGGGAGACACCCCCGTGATGGCCCGCGACGTCTATGTGATCGGCGTCGGGATGGCCCCGTTCGGCCAGCCTGACGCCAACGCCGCCGACCTGGGCTTCGAGGCGGGAATCAACGCCCTCGATGATGCTGGCGTCAGCTTCGACCAGGTCGGCTACCTCTACAACGGCTACATCAGCGCCGGTCTGCTCACGGGCGTCACACTTGCGAAGGACCTCGGCCTCACCGGCATCCCCATCACCCACGTCGAGAACGCGTCGGCCACCGGGTCCTGCGCCTTCCACGAAGCCGTCCAAGTGGTGGCGGGGGGCAGCGTCGACATCGCGATGGCGCTGGGCTTCGACGACCTCAACCGTGCCGCCCCGGCCATCGGCGGCGACAAGCCGGGTATCGGCCAGGTGATCCTGCCGGCGGCGTTCTTCGCCATGTGGGCGACACGCCGCATGCACGAGGTGGGCACGACCGTCGAGACTTTCGCCGCCATCGCGGCCAAGAACTGGAACCATGCGCGTCTGAACCCCTACGCGCAACGTCGTGCCGACCATGAAGTGACCATCGAGGAGGTCCTCGCGTCGCGGATGATTTCCTACCCCCACACCTCGAAGATGGCCTGTGCCGCCGGCTCCGGAGCTGCGGCCGCCATCGTCGCGACCCGAGAGGTCGCAGAACGCATGGCTGGTGCGCGCCCACTGGTGAAAGTGATCGCCAGCCAGCAGCAGTCCGAGCAATACGTCAACGGCCACATCTTCATGGGTGCAGTCGTCGGTCCAGGGGAGCTCACCGCGGCCACGGCGAAGGCAGCCTATGAAGAGGCCGGTGTCGGGCCGGGCGATCTCGACCTTGCGCACGTGCACGACGCCTTCCCTATCGAGGAACTGATGTACTACGAGCTGCTCGGCGTGTGCGAGGCCGGTGAGGGGGACAAGCTCGTCGCCGAGGGCGCGACCAGCCTAGGCGGTCGCATTCCGTTCTCAACCGACGGCGGATTGATCGGGCGCGGCCATCCCGGTGGACCGACCGGCCTGGCCCAAATCTGGGATGTGACCCGTCAGCTCCGGGGCGAGGCGGGCCCGCTTCAGGTCCAAGGCGCTCGAACCGGGTTAGCCCACATGATGGGCGCCGGCGCGGTCTGCATCATCCACATCCTTCAGGCCATGACATGACTGCGAGTGCCGTTGCGCATGGGATTACGATCCGCCTGCGACAATCGATCGGGGCAGGGTCCGCTCGCCATCCGAGTGGATGTTCCGGCGCACATGTGTGGGCGCTCCCGCCGGCAGTGTCGACCGCATTAACCCGTGTTCGGATGTCGCGCCTACGCGGGCGGTGCGATTGCACACCTTTGGACCGGAGGACCAGGACCTGCTGGCGGGCCACCGACCGCCCCTCGATTCCACCAACCCGACCACCAAAGAGCCCGTTGGTGCCCACCGTCGCGGCGATGAACGTCGATCAGGTTCAGGCGGCCGCTGCCGCCACCCGACTGGTCGCGACAGACTTCGCCGGGCTCACGCTGCGTCAGCGAGAAACGCCTTCGGGTGATCCGCCAGTCGAACACAACCGCGGAGGAGATCGGGCGCCGACCATAGCCGCCGAGGCCGGGACGCCCATCCCCGACGGGTGGCTCACGGTGTCCACCACCGCGAGGGTTCTTCCTGACCTCATGGGGCGCAGGCGGCACCGGGACAGATGCCGTCCCCGCCCCGAGCCGACATGGCCGGTAGTCACCAAACAGACCGAGGCCCCACCATGCGCCAAACGGTGTGATCGACATCATCTGCCCGTTGGCGGTGTTGAGGCAAGCAAACGCATCGGCCCCTCGGGGCGGCACCGCACCTGCGCGCTACAGCCGTCGCCGTGGCCTCCTCGGCGCCGGTGCGGCGGTGACACCGGCTATTGAATGAACAGCAAGAGAACCCGCCCTGCGGGGCAACAGCATGGAAGGGGAATTACGTGGCTGAGCTGGGCTACGACGGGAAGGTCGCCATCGTGACCGGGGCTGGAAACGGCCTGGGTAAAGAGCATGCGATGCTGCTTGCCTCTCGCGGCGCGCGAGTGGTCGTCAACGATCTCGGCGGCAACGTCGCTGGCGTCGGCGCGGACTCGACGGCGGCAGAGGCCGTTGTTAAGGAGATCGAAGCCGCAGGCGGAGTGGCCCTCGCCGACGGTCACAGCGTGGCGACCCAAGAGGGGGGGATAGCCATCGTGCAGACGGCTCTCGACGCCTTTGGGCGGGTCGACATCCTCGTCAACAACGCGGGCATCCTGCGCGACAAGTCGTTCCAGAACCTGACGCCGGAGCTGCTGGACACGGTAATCAACGTTCATCTCTACGGCACCATCTGGGTGACGCAGCCGGCGTTTGTCAAGATGCGCGAGCAAGGCTACGGGCGGATCGTCAACACCTCCTCAGCTGCCGGAATTTTCGGCAACTTCGGTCAGGCCAACTACGGCGCCGCGAAGATGGGGATCGTCGGCTTCACGCGGGTGCTCGCCCAGGAAGGCGCGAAGTACAACGTCACGGCGAACGCGATCGCGCCGATGGCGCGCACTCGGATGACCGAGGAACTCCTCGGGCCGGTCGCCGACAAGCTCGACCCGGCACTGGTCGCCCCGGTCGTGGCCTATCTGTGCCACGAGTCCTGCGATCTCACATCGCGGATCTTCTCCGTCGGGGGCGGGCGAGTGGCCGAGATCTTCATCGGTGTGACGAAGGGCTTCTCATCGCCGGCACTCGATGTCGAAGCGGTCCAGGACAACCTCGAGGCGATCTGCGACCGACGGGGCTACATTACCCCGGCGCAGGCCAACGACGAGATCGGCCTGGTTCTCCAAGCCCTCGGCTAAGCACGCACCTGCATCGAGGAGGACCCAGACCATGGCCGTGATCGACCTGCTGCACCAGCTGGCGATGGACAGACCGGAAAAGGCCGCCGTCATCGCCGCCGACGGCACCGTCACGTTCGGTGAGCTTGATGTCGCCGCCAGCCGTGTCGCCCACCAATTACACGCCGCTGGTGTGAGCCGTGGTCAGAAGGTGGCGATGCTCCTCGCCAACGATCAGGCCATGCATTTCAATGCCGTGTACTGGGGTATCCACAAACTCGGCGCCGTGCCGGTGCCGTTGAATACCCGGTGGGCAGCGCCGGAGAAGCTGTTCGTGCTCGAGCACAGCGACGCGGCGGCGGTGATCACCGGCCCCGCTCACCGCGATGTCGTAGCCCCACTCGCTGCAGGAAGATCAGTCCAGATCGGTGGTCGTCGCGGTCGCTTCAGTCTCGAGCACTTCTACGTGACTGGCCGCGAGGCAGTCGACAACCTCATCCCCCTCGGTGACGTGGTGGGCGCGGGCTGCACGGACGTGCCGCCCCTTGAACCTCCCCCTACCGCCGATGACCCGGCGGATCTCCTCTACACATCCGGTACCACCGGGATGCCGAAGGGCGTGCTGGTGCCCGAAGGTAACCTCGCCGATGAGCCGGGCCAGGCGAGCCTCGGACAGGTCCTCGGCGCACTGTTTGGTGAAAGCCTGCTTCATGCGGTGCCTCTGTTTGGTTTCACGGGCTGCCACGGTCTGATGCTGCTCAGCGTTCGTGCCGGAATCACCCAGATCGTGCTACCACGCTACGATCCCGAGCAATTGCTCGCCGCAATCGAGCACCACCGCGCCACCTCGATCATGGGTGTGCCGACGATGCTGAACCTGGCCATGAAGCACCCCACAGTGCACGACCACGATTACAGCTCGCTGCAGTTCGTCTTCTTCGGGGCGGCGCCGATCCAGCCCGACACAGTGCGCAGAATGCGGGAAGTCTGGCCCGGCGTGAAGATGTTGAACGGCTACAGTCTCACCGAGGCCGGCGCCAGCGCGGCCTGCATGCTCGGACCCGACCCCGACGACATCCTCGCCCGGCCGGGTTCTGTCGGCAAGCCGGTGGGATGCGAAGTTGTCGTGGTCGACGACCTCGACAACTCGCTGCCGCAAGGCACAGTCGGCGAGATCTGCTTCAAGGCGAATATCACGCGGCGCAGCTACTACAAGGGCGAGCAGCCCACCGCAGAGCTCTGGCGCGGCGAGTTGCTGCACACCGGCGACGTAGGTTATGTCGCAGAGGATGGCTACGTCTTTCTGACAGACCGCAAGAAGGACATGATCCTGCGCGGCGGCTACAACATCTTCGCCGTCGAGGTCGAGCGCGTGCTGCTCGAGATGCCGGAGGTGCTCGAGGCCGCCGTCATCGCGGTTCCGCATGCCGACCTTGGTGAGGATCTACTGGCGGTGATCGCACCCAAGCCCGGGTTGACCACCGGCGGTGACGGCGCGCTCACCGCGGAGCGGGTCAATCAGTTCTGCCGCCACCACCTCGCCGACTACAAATGCCCACGCCACGTGGTCATAATTGATGAGCTGCCCAAGAACGCCATGGCCAAGGTCATGAAGGCCGAGCTTCGGCGACGCTTCCACGGTCACCTGCTCGATCGGGGGCCGGGTATCGGGGGTCAAACAAATGATGCTGTGTGAATAGTGTATTGCGGGCTGTGTTGTCGGCGGCTCCCGGGCTGATGCCGCGCGTTGTGGGGGTATCTGAGCGCAATTTCGTACCGGTACGGGCAGTTAGTGTTAGTCGAAATGGGTTGTGCGCCGGGCCAGATGGCGTTCGCTGCCGGGGATGAGCAGAAGCTGACCTCGGCTTGTGCGATGTCCATATCGATTACCTGCAGGCCTGCTGCTGGTGGGCTCGGCAGTTCACCGTGAGCACGCGACCCGTCTGCGGCTCGACGCGCTCGGCTTCGATGGTCAGCGACACGATCAATGTGAACCCGGCTGCGATCGGTAGGTAAAACGTGAGGTCTCGGCTGGTGAGGGCACCACCGTTGGTAACGATGTATACGTCACCGCTGGGATACACCGCTTGCCCTACCATCTGTGTCCGTTCGAAGTGCGTGCCGTCACCGATCGCACGCCAGACCGAAAACCGCGGGTGTTCAGGGCGGCGTTGAACAGAGGCCGGATCGGTGTCTGCGCCAGTCACCAACTCGGCCATCGCAACATGGCTTCGACTACCCAGATGCGTTACCTCGTACCGGATACCGTTGGCCCGGCCAAGAGTATGGTGCGGCAGGTCACTACTCCGGTCAAGGGCCGGATTCTGGTCGCGACGGTAAGCACCGGTCACCGCCCCGTGGAGGTCGTCGCTCCGTGCTGGGGTGCACGGTCACGCAGATGATGCGCCTTTCCGCTGCCTGTATCCGATACCCGCGGTATCGGATGCGGTGTGTGGCAGGCAATCGTGTTGTCGTCTGACCGTGCGGGGGGAATCGATCGGGATGACTTCTGCTATGGACGAGCGGCTGCGATAACCCGGGGGCGCACGGGTGCCTCCCGTACTTGGAGGTAGGTGACGTCGATGACCTGGTGGCCCGACGAGATTCCCGGTTAGAGCGGCCGAACCTTTGGGGTGACCGGCGCCAACGGCGGGCTGAAGGAAGATGACGACTCGCGTGCTGGCGGCCAAGGAGGCCACCGTCGTGATGGCCTGCCGCGATGTGGACAAGGCGCAGGTGATCGCCGGACAGGTCGGGGGCGACGTTCGAGTCGCCGAGCTGAACCTGGCCGACCTGCACTCGGTGCGTGGGTTCGCCTCGCAACAAGGCGGATTCGATGTCCTGATCAACAATGCGGGGTTGATGAACATCCCGTTAGCCGCACCAAGGACGGCTTCGAAACCCAATTCGGTACGAACCATGTGGGCCACTTCGCGTTGACCGGGTTGCTGCTCGGCAAGATCGGCGACCGTGTGGTGACCCTGTCCAGCATCGCCCACCGGCACACGCCCAAACTCTGGATCGACGATCTCAACTACGAGAACCGGCGCTACCAGCGGCATCTGGCCTATGCCCAGTCGAAATTGTCCAACCTGATGTTCGCCCGCGAGCTGCAGCGGCGCCTGGCCGAGACCGGGTTGCCCAATCGGTCGTACGCGGTGCATCCCGGCGTCTCGGCCACGGAGCTGTTCACCAGGACCGAGACGGTGCTGGACCGGGTCGCCTAACAGGGAGTCCGGCTGGTGGGTCACCCACCGGAGCTGGCGGCGTATTCCACGCTGCTGGCCGCGACGATGCCTGACGCCGACCTGTCAGCGGTCACGTATTTCCCCAGGTTTGAGGGGTTGTCCGTCACGTAATTCCCCACCCCGGCTGTCACGTAATTCCCCACCCTGAGCGGTGTGTCTGCCCGGTGTGGGCCTCGCACACAGGTTCGCTCTTGATCCGTCGGCTGGCGGATGGAAGGGCGCTGATGGCGAGGAGAAATATCTTGATGCTCGATTTGGTCGAGTTGTTCACCCACTGGCACGCGGGCCGCTCGCAGGTGCAGTTATCGGCGTCGCTGGGCATCGACCGCAAGACTGTCCGCAAATATCTGGCCCCGGCGATCGCCGACGGTATGGCGCCCGGCGGCGAGCCGCTGTCGGCCGAGCAGTGGGCCGACTTGATCGATGGATGGTTCCCGGAGCTGAATGATCCGGCTGCGCGCGCCTCGACATGGCCGCTGATCGCACCGCACCAAGATCGGATCAAGGCCTGGATGGATGATGATGTCACGGTGGCCACGATCGCCCAACGGTTGCGCGACGATCACGGGGTGGCGGCGTCGGAGTCGTCGGTGCGGCGTTGGATCGCAACACATTTCGCCGAGGAGGTGGCCCGCGTGTCGCTTGCCACGGGGAAGGGACCACCGGTTTGCCATCAGCATGGGACCGGGCTTGCCCGGTAGCGAGGCACAGATCGACTACGGCCGGCTGGGCATGTGGTTTGATCCCTCGATTGGCCGGCGGGTGGCGGTGTGGGCGTTCGTGATGGTGCTGTCGTGTTCGCGGCATCTGTTCGTGCGCCCGGCGATCCGGATGGATCAAACCACCTGGTGTGCGTGCCATGTCGCGGCATTCGAATTCTTCGGCGGGATACCGGCGCGGCTGGTGTGTGACAACCTCAAGACCGGGGTGGACAAACCCGACCTGTATGACCCGAAGATCCCGCACCTACGCCGAGCTCGCGGTCCACTACGGCACGCTCGTCGATCCGGCGCGGGCATTCAAACCCAAGGACAAACCCCGGGTGGAGCGACCGATCACCTATGTGCGGGACTCGTTCTGGAATGGCCGCCAGTTCGCCTCGCTGACCGGAATGCAGGCCGACGCGCTGCGCTGGAGTACCGAGGTGGCCGGGCACCGGCACTGCCGCGCCTTGGAGGGCGCCGCGCCGTTGCGGGTGTTCGAGGCGATCGAAGCCGATGCGTTGATCGCGTTGCCGCCCAGGGCTTTCGAGCTATCCATATGGTCGATCGGCACCGTCGGAGTCGATGCGCACCTGTTGACTGAACTAATTCCGACGTTCCGGCATGTCAGCGCCGTGATGGGCGGATAGCGGTCCTACCGTCGGTGTCGTGTTCGGTGATTTCGAGGACGCGCGGGATCTGTCGGTGTTGGAGGTTGTGGCGGTGGGGTCGCTGGCGGCGACGGGCTCGAAGTGGGAGCCGTATCGACTGCTCGACCCGAAGGGGCGACCGGTCGCGGCGGTCGCTGCGTACTTCTGCGACCTGCTCGCGGCCGGGCGCAGCGAAGCCACGGTCCGCTCGTATGGCATGGACCTGCTGCGGTGGTTCCGGTTCCTGTGGGCGGTCGAGGTGGGGTGGGACCGCGCGACCCGCCCAGAGGCTCGCGATTTCTGCCGATGGCTTGCGATCACGCACGGCCCGACGGGTTCTGGTCGAGTGACGCCGTATTCGGTGTCGGTGCGGATGCACAGCGAAACGGTGCTGCGCTGCTTCTACGATTTCCACCGCGACGTCGGCACGGGGCCGATGGTGAATCCGTTTCCGCTGGACCGGTCGCGGCGCGGTGGCCGAGCACATGCGCATCACAACCCGATGGAGCCGTATCGCAATGAGCGGGCCGGGTTGTATCGGCCTCGGGTGGTCAAACGGATTCCACGCAACATCCCGGATGCGGAGTTCAACGAGATCTTTGCGCGGCTGCTGTCGCATCGCGATCGGGCGTTGGTGGCGTTCTATGTGTCAACCGGGGCGCGGGCATCGGAGTTGTTGACCGCGACGCAGGGCGGTGTCGACCCAGGGCGGCAGTTGATCACGGTGGTGCGCAAGGGCTCTCGGGAGATGCAGGAGCTGCCGGCGTCGTCGGACGCGTTCGTGTGGCTGCGGCTGTATCAGGTGGAGATGGAGGGGCTGATCCCGCGTGGACGAACCAAGCCGTTGTGGTGGACGCGCCGGAAGCCGTTTCGTCCGTTGACCTATCACGCAGCGCACCGCATGTTCGAGCGGGTGAACGCCGACGTCGGCACCAGCGCGACGTTGCATGCGCTGCGGCACACGGCGGCCTACCGGATGGCGCAGGATCCGGCGATGCCGCTGACCGACGTGCAGTACGTGCTCGGGCACGCACAGCTGACCACCACACAGATCTACCTGACCCCGCGAAGGGAGGACGTCATCGAACGCGTACTCGCCCACCACGCCGAACAGACCCGCAAGGCCGCCGAGCGCACGCCGCCGCCGACAACCGGCTATCGACCCGAGACACTGGACGTGCTGTTCGCGCGGAGGCGCTCATGACTGTCGTCGAGACGATCCCCGCAACGAGGACCGCAACCTGTGCTGACGCCGTATCGCTGGAATCCGCTTCCACGCAACCAGATTGGCGATCTCGCTATCCCGTCCGGGCGGTCGGCACGGATTGGCCGGCCACGTGCGGCGATCGCGGCGAAGTGGATCAGGTCGTGGCCGCCGCCACGGCCGAGTTGCCAACGCAGCGGGTGCAGGAAGCGCGCCGCTGGGGCGTGCCGCTGCTGCTGGACTGGCTCGCCGATCAACCCGGCGACACCTGGCAACAGCGGTGGCTGGCCAGCGGCGCCGACGCCGCCGGCGCGCAGTGGGCGCAGCATCCCGAGCAGTGGCTTCAGCGCCAGGGGAAGTACTCCGAGAACCGGTTGCAGTTGATGACCAGTTCGCTGCTGGTCGTGGTCGGCGGCGACGTGGTGCGACCGTCATTGGCATGGCTGTTGACCGGCGGGAAGAAGCGCAAGCTGGTCCGCAACATGGTCTACGGGCGTGACGGGGCGGGCTTCGAGCGGCTGCGCCGATTGTGTGAACACGATCCCGCGATCAGATCAGACGCCGTGGGCGACATCCTGTTTCGCTCTGCGGTGATCGTCGCTGCCAAGGGCGGCATGCTGGCCGACATCACGGTCGGTGATGTGCTGGAGATCCTCGACGCCGAATACGCGGTGCGCGGTCGCGCGGACTCAGCGTCGGCGACGTTTCGGATGCTGCGGGAAGCGGGCGTGGTCGGCGCGGACACGCCCACGCTGCAGCAGATCCGCAGTCTTGGCCAGCGTTCGCCCGCCCAACTCGTCGACCGCTACCCGATCACCTGCCGTCCGATCCGGGACCTGCTCGTCGCCTATCTGGCCGAGCGGCGACCGGCGATCGACTACAACACCCTGGTCGGCCTGGCGTATCACCTGGTGCGGTGCTTCTGGTTCGAGGTCGAGCAGCACCATCCCGGCGTCGACTCGCTGCGCCTGCCCCGCGAGGTCGCCGGAGCGTGGAAGCGGCGGCTGCGCACCAAAACCACCATCGTCATTCGCGACGGCGAACGCGTCGAAGTCGAGTCCGAACGCCTCGATTACCTGTCCGCGCTGGCCACGGTGCGGGCTTTCTACCTCGACCTGGCCGAATGGGGGCTCGACGACCCGGTCCGATGGGGTGTGTGGGTGGCGCCGTGCCCGATCAGCCAGGAGGATCTGGTGCGGCGCAAGGCCATCCGCCGCCGCAAGGCGCGCATGGACAGCCGCACCCGCGAACGGCTGCCCGTGCTACCCGTCTTAGTCGAGGCCGTCGACCGGTGGCGCCGCGAGTCGCGCCAGTTGTTGGAAGCCGGGCAACAGGCCCAGCCGGGCAAGCAGTTCACCGCCGCCGGAAAGACCCTCGCCAGGATCGTCCGGGCGCACGCGGCCGCGGACAACGTCTGGGTGCGCGACCCCGACACCGGTAAACCACGACTGCTTAACCTCGATGAGGAACACGCGTTCTGGGCATGGGCGGTCATCGAAGTGTTCCGCCACACCGGCATCCGAGTGGAGGAGCTGATCGAACTCAGCCACCACAGCCTGATCCAATACCGGCTGCCCAGCACCGGCGAACTGGTGCCGCTGCTGCAGATCGCTCCGTCCAAGACCGACGCGGAACGACTGCTCGTGGTCGGCCCGGAACTCGCCGACGTGCTCAGCGCCGTCATCTGCCGCGTCCGCGGCCCCGACGGAGCTGTCCCGCTTGTGCGTGCCCGCGACAGCCACGAACTGGTGTGGCTGCCACCATCTCCGCTGCTGTTCCAGCGGCGCACGAGAGCTGAAAACCGTTCACTCGGGGGCGGTTTCGTCGCCAGGCTGCTCGACGAAGCCCTCGCCCACACCGGACTGACCGACCCTGCTGGAGACCCACTGCACTTCACCGCACACGACTTCCGTCGCATGTTCATCACCGACGCCATCCTCAACGGTCTCCCGCCACACATCGCCCAAGTCATCGCCGGACACCGCGACATCGGCGTCACCATGGGCTACAAGGCCGTCTACCCAGACGAGGCCATCACCGCCCACCTCGCCTTCATCGCCCGTCGACGCAAGCTCCGACCGACAGAGGAATACCGCCAGCCCACCGACGAAGAATGGCAACAGTTCATCGGCCACTTCGAGCGCCGCAAGGTCTCCGTTGGCACCTGCGGCCGCGCGTTCGCAACACCTTGCATCCATGAGCACGCTTGCGTGCGTTGCGCACTCCTATGGCCGGACCCACAGCAACGATCCCGACTCCAGGAGATCCGGGACAACCTAAAGGCCCGCATTGCCGAAGCCGAACGCGAAGGCTGGCTCGGCGAGGTCGAGGGACTCCAGGTCAGCCTCGCCGGCGCTGAGGACAAACTTGCCCAGGTCGAAAGACGCTGCAGGACAACCACTGACATCGCTGCCACCGACCTCGGCATCCCCACGCTTCCGACGAGCCCATAGAACGCTAGTCGAACAATTGTTCGGTTCAGAGAACATGTCAAATCCGGCAAGGCGCTGTATTCGGTGCCGTGGCGGCTGATCGGACAGCGCCTGCATGCCCGCACCGCCGGCGATGTGGTGCAGATCTTCGCCGGTGCCGATGTGGTGGCCACCCACGTGCGCCGCCCGTCCGGGCGCTCCACCGACTTCACCCACTACCCGCCGGAAAAGATCGCCTTCCACATGAAAACGCCGGCCTGGTGTCGGCGCACCGCCGAACTGGTCGGCCCGGCCTGCGAGGCGGTGATCGCGGAGTTCATGGCTGATAACGCCATCCATCACCTGCGCTCGGCGCAGGGGGTGCTGGGGCTGCGCGACAAACACGGCTGTGAGCGGCTGGAGGCCGCCTGCGTCCGTGCGATCGAGGTCGGCGACCCGTCCTATCGCACCATCAAGGGCATCCTGATCGCCGGCACCGAACACGCCCAGCACGAACCTGCCAGCGGTGCCGCCGCTGCGGCCGAGGCGTTTCTGCGCGGCCCCGACCAGTTCGGCACCGACACCGGCATCATCGCCTGATCTCCACGAATCGCACATCAACACAACGTAATCCACCCTCAAGGAGAGACCCTTGTCCATCTGCGACCCGGCGCTGCGCAATGCGCTGCGCACCCTGAAACTGTCCGGCATGCTCGACACCCTCGACGCCCGGCTGACCCAAACCCGCGACGGCGGGCTCGGGCACCTCGAATTCCTCCAAGCCCTGTGCGAGGACGAGATCGCCCGCCGCGAATCCGCCGCCCTGAGGCGACGATTGCGCCGCGCGAAGTTCGAAGCCCAAGCCACCTTCGAAGACTTCGACTTCACCGCCAACCCGAAACTGACCGTCGCCATGCTGCGCGACCTGGCCGCGCTGCGCTGGCTCGACGCCGGCGAATCGGTCATCCTCTACGGACCGGTCGGGGTAGGCAAAACCCATGTGGCACAAGCACTCGGACACCACGTAGCACGACGCGGCGGCGACCTCCGCTTCGTCAAATGCTCACGCATGCTCGCCGACCTAGCCGGCGGCCACGCCGACCTAGCCGGCGGCCACGCCGACCGCACCATCGGTCAACGCATGCGCGAATACACCCGCCCCCTAGTCCTCATCGTCGACGACTTCGCCATGCGCGAGCACACACCCACCCAGTCCGACGATCTCTACGATCTAGTCTCCGATCGAGCCATCGCTGGCAAACCCTTGATCCTGACCAGCAACCGCGCTCCCAAAGACTGGTATCCGCTGTTCCCCAACCCAGTCGTGGCCGAATCACTGCTCGACAGGCTCATCAACACCAGCCACCAAGTCCTCATGGACGGACCCAGCTACCGGCCCCGAAAACGACCCGGCCGACCCACCAACTAGACACCACCAGCGCGGGCCGGTAAGACCTACACCGAGGCCCGCACCTGGGGAATTACGTGACGCCAACCCCTGGGGAATTACGCGACGGACGACATCTAGGTTCGCTTGGTGGGGGCGGAGTTCACGATCAGACCAAGTTTTCGTTGTGCCGTGGAGTGGCCGGGCGCAACGTCGGTAGCGGCTCCTCCGGATCGCCAACGCTGCAACCAGCCATTTTACGTGGCCCACAGCCGGTTTCATCGGGACCGGCAGCTTAGCTGGAGCGAGCCGGGGACGTGATCTCGTGAGCGGGAGCGTCCATAGGTCGGCCAAGTTCAGCCTGGTCGACCGGGGGTAACGTATGCCCAGAAACGGCACGCCGACTCGGCGGTATGAGGTCACTCGCTACGTGTAGTTCTCCCCAGTGACGGGCAGGAGATCTCCTCGTTGTTGGCCATGAGTACCGAGCGGTCCCGTCCTTATGGCAAAACGGTGGCCCCATCACTATGGCAAGCGACGCAAGCGCCTGAACGGTTTTACCATTGTCGCAGGGATTCGTCACAGCTTCGTGTCGGGATCAAAGAAGGCCCCCCGCGCTGCCGCAACTGCCGAAAAGGCGCCCCACAGAAAGGCGGTCAGCTCCTCGATAAGCGCATCCTTGCTGGTGATCGGGGAATTCAGCCAGCGCAGCACTCCAAGCCCAACCGCTCCCAGGGCAGCATCGACAACACATTCCAAGTTACCGCCGACGCCACCGCGCGCCAGGATAGTGGCTGACCATACGTCCACCGTGGCATCCGAGAGCGGCCTGCCGCCCTCGATCAGATCCGCGGGCGAGCGCCCCTCCCTCAGATGCGAGTTCACCAGGAAACGAAGCAGATTTGGCCGTTCGTCGACGAGCCTGACGTAGGCGGCTACCGGCGAGCTGACCAGCTCCAGCGCCTTGCTGGCGGCACTGAGTTGGGGCACGACTTGCTCGACGATCATCTCCTGCACTCGCCCGCCGACCGCGGCGAACAAGGCGTCCTTGTCGGCGAAATATCGATACAGCTTCGGCCTGGGTATCCTCGCGGTCCTTACGACATCGTCGATGGAAAGATCTGGCCCGTACTCGTCGATGGCCCGAAGCGTTGCCTCTATCAGATCCGCACGCACTGCGGCGCGATGCTCGCGCCAACGATCGGCTCGGGCATCCCCGGTCAACTCCGGTAACAACCGCCCCACGGTGCTCAAGTTCATCGACACCTCGAAAGTATAGTCCGTGGGCATAATGCGGCTTCGCGAAATGCCGCTTCGCACAGCAACGGCAAGTCAACCGCCTCTGCGCAGGTAGGCGCGCTGTGCACCACCTGCCCGGATGCGATTGGTCGGCACAGGAACCGCGACGATCCGCAATCACTATGAACTCGGTCCGGCGTAGCCGCCCGGCGGCCGTCAACAGGGAAACTTTTGATTACCGCTGCTTCAACCGATCCCTACCACAATTGACAAGTCGCATCGGGCGATGCGAGCATCGCCCGATGCGCGCTGAACACGGGGATCACTTCACATGCGGTGCCACGGCGCTGTTCTTCATTTCGCCCGTCGGCAAATGACGGTCGTGTCCGCGTCCGGCACACTTGAGCTGCCTGCCGAAGTAGTTTTCGACTACGCGGCGGACTATCGCCGCATGCCGGAATGGGTGTTCGGATTGGACACCGTTGAGCCGGTCGGCGAGCTGTCTGAGGGCGTCGGGGCCGAATTCCGCGGCACCGGCAAGATCGGGCCGATCGCCATGACAGGAACAAGTCGCATCATCGAGTGGGAGCCATATGAACAGCTCACTGAAGCCTTGGTGACCAACAACGGTATCGTGGCCTCCGCAACCGTCGCGACGACGCCCATCGGATCGAAACTGACCCGCATCGATCTAACCGTCGACTACAAATTCCCCGGCGGGTTTGCGGGCAAAGTCCTCCAGCGTGGGATAGAACCGTTGCTTGGTTCCGGTATCCGCCACAGCGTGCGGGTGCTTCGTCGGCACTGCCTACGCACCTGCTGAGGTCCGCGGACTGCGTACGCCTCCGATCAGGGGCCCGGGTTCTCTGCCGGCGGCCGCTGAGATCACGAGTTGATCTTGATTTCCGGCTTCTTCGGTGGTGAGCGGTCATCGTCGCGCGTCGCGCGGCGACGCCGGGTTCCTGGGTCGCGCTGGGCTGCTGCTTCACTGGGGTTGAACGGACACACTAACTGCGGGTCATGGATGTGGAACAGCAGCCCAGCCGGGTTCCGCACAGCAGGTCGATAGCGATAGCCGGGCGGTGATCCCGGCTGTGTCGATGGCCACGGTGTCATCGCGGCATGTTGCGCCCCTGTGGGTCGAACGGTAGCGTAGCGCTAATATCCAGTACTTCCGGTATCTGGAACTCGATGTTCGAAGAAGGGTGACAGTCAAGATGAACGAGCACGCAGCCCAGGGGCGCGGTGGAGGTTGCCAAGGGGGCGCGGTGGAGGTTGCCAAGACTTCGCGCCCGGAGTCTCGGTATCCGAAGACCCGGCGGATTCGTTTCCCGTTCGGCGCCGGCAGCAAGTATTTCGTCAACGACGACATCATCTTCAGCCATTTTGTTGCCAACCTGTCGGGGTCCTTCCCTCCGGGGGAGGAGTTGTTCATTCGGTCGGTGCGCCGATTCGCCGATGAGATCACCGATCCCGTGTTGAAGAAGAGGGTGGCTGGCTTCATCGGTCAGGAATCTGTCCACGGGCAGCAGCACCGGGCGCTGAACGAGAAACTCATTGACATGGGCTACCCGATTGCTTGGTGGGATTCAGACGGCTTCGTCGATCGGATCAAACGCATCGAGGAGCGGTTGTCTCCCCGGATCCCCTTGGCGGTGACAGCAGGGGCTGAACACTTCACCGCCATACTTGCTGAGCGCATCCTGGGCGATGAGGAGATCCAGGCCATCCCGGGCGAGCCGGAGGTGTGGAACCTGCTGAACTGGCATGCGCTGGAGGAGCTTGAACACAAGTCGGTCGCCTTCGACATATTCCGGGAGGTGGGGGGCACGGAGCGGATGCGCAGGCGTGTGATGGCGGTCTTGATCCCCGTGCTGCTTCTCCTCCTCAGTACGGTGTTGGCGTACTCGGTGGCACGGGACCCCGAAGCGCGGTGTCAGCCGGTGCGGTTGGTGCGCGAGACATACCGGCTCTACCGTGGACCCATCTTCCGGGGCTTGATCTCCGAGCTCAGAAAGTACCTACGACCGGGATTTCATCCCGACGACATCGACACCAACGCATTACTGCAGCAGTGGCAAGAGGAACTCTTCGGCGCCGCGGGAACCCTCGTCGACTACGTAAGGTAACCGACCATCACCGAGACCGTCGTCGACTAGGGAGCAATAGTCATTCATGTCCGAATTTTTTGACGTTGTGGTTATAGGGGCCGGTATCTCCGGTATCAGTGCGGCCTGGCATCTGCAAGATCGCTGTCCCGACAAGAGTTATCTGGTTTTGGAGCGCAGAGCTGATCTGGGTGGTACCTGGGATCTGTTTAAGTACCCGGGTATCCGATCGGATTCCGATATGTGCACATTCGGGTTCCGTTTCAAGCCGTGGCACTCGGCGCGGTTCACAGTTGATGCGGCGACGATCAAAAGTTATCTGTGGGAAGCTGCGACGGAGAGCGGCATCGATAGGCACATCCGATTTGGTACCCAGGTGTTGTCTGCGGACTGGTCGGACGCCGAGAGGCGCTGGACCGTCAAAGTAGTCCGAGACGGCGAGGAGCGCGAGATCGGGGCCGCGTTTTTGTTTGTGTGCAGTGGCTACTACGACTACGACAAGGGTTATTGTCCGGAGTTCCAAGGCGAGAAGGACTTCGAGGGAACTATCGTGCATCCGCAGCACTGGCCCGAAGACCTCGATTATGGGGGTAACAGGATCGTCGTGATCGGTAGCGGCGCGACCGCAGTAACTCTCATTCCCTCTCTCATCGATTCAGGTGCCGGCCACGTCACCATGCTGCAGCGTTCACCTACATACATTGCATCGCTGCCCAATATTGACCCCGTCGCTGTCCAGCTCATCAAGTGGCTGCCGCCCGGGGCCGCTGACTTTATCAACCGCTGGAAAAATATCTTATTAGCTGTGGCGCAGTACCAGCTGGCGCGGCGCTTCCCCAGCCCCATGCGTAAAGGCCTGATAGCTTGGGCCAAACATCAGCTGCCCGCAGGCTACGACGTGGACAAGCATTTCGGGCCTAAGTACAACCCGTGGGATGAACGGGTATGCCTGGCCCCTAACGGAGACATTTTCAAGGCCGTTCGGGACGGGAAGGCTGATGTGGTCACCGACACTATCGACCGATTCACCAAGACGGGGATCAAGCTTTCCTCTGGGCACGAGTTAGCGGCTGACATCATCGTCACCGCAACGGGATTGAACATGCGGCTGTTCGGCGGCGCCACGCTTTCCCGTAACGGCCAGGCTGTCGACGTCGCCAAGTCGATGACCTATAAGGCTATGATGCTTTCCGATGTTCCAAATATGGCGTTCACCATCGGTTACATCAACGCATCCTGGACGCTGAAAGCAGACCTCGTATCGGAATACGTCTGCTGTCTACTCAATTACATGGACGAACACGGCTACGACACTGTCGTCGCCCCCCACCCCGGCGGGGATGTGGAGGAACTGCCGTTCACCGATTTCGCGCCTGGCTATTTCCGGCGCGCGATGCACCAACTGCCGAAGTCTGGATCCCGCGGTCCATGGAAAGCAAAGCAGAATTATCTCTCCGATCTCCGACGAATACGCCGCCGCAACAACATCGTTGACGGACTCCACTTCACCAAAAAAGCCCCGGGACGTGACGAAACTCTTCGACGCCTGGTTCCCGGCGGTGTGCCTGAGGGGTTGGCAGCTGACCTGCCCGGTCAGATAGCTCAATAGCCGATACGGTGCGCCGGGCCCGGCCAGCCGGCGAAGCGGCTGTTATGGCGCAGACCATCCAGACCGGGAGACGCGTCCACGGTCACGCGTGGCCCACTGCGTAATCCGATGGGGCGCAGTCGATATCGCGAATGTGCCGTCGGCACGATCGTGCGGACTTCGTCGTCGCGAATGCCGGGCAGCGCTTGAAACGCCTGGTCCAGGCCTCGGATCTGCTTAGCACCGTCGCTTTCGCTTGCCACAGCCCGCCAGCTCAGGGCGGTTAGACATACTAACTATTCCGAGGTCGAGGTCAAGGCTGAACCAGGGTGGGCCTTCGTCGTCCGAATCAGTCCGCGTAGTGCGCGTCGATCTCGGCGGCGTACTTCGCGTGGATCGGCTTGCGTTTGAGCGTTCATTTTCGGGGTGTGTCGCTTGCCAGGGTGATGGGGCCACCTGATTGCCAGGGGGATGGGGCCACCGTGGCGCGTTATTAAGGATGCTGGTCGGGGTGGTCGGGGTCAAGTTGGCCGGGCCGGGTGCGTTGGCGGTAGGACGGTCCTTCGATGACGAGGGTGTGGGCGGCGGCGGTCAGCCGGTCGATGGCTGATTGAGCCAGTAGCGTGTCGGCGGTGATCGTCAGCCATTCGGCGGGTTCTCGGTTGGAAGTCACGATGGTCGTCTTGGCGTGGTGGCGTTCGACGACGATTTCGTAGAAGTCGCTGGTCTCGGTCGCGTCGAGGGGTCGCAGTGCGAAGTCATCGATTATGAGGACGTCGATAGCGGCCAGTCGGCGGATCTCGGTGTCGACGGTGTTGTCCAGGCGGGCGGCACGTAGATGGGCCTTGCCGACGCCGACGGGCCCGAGGACGATCGCGGATTGGCCGGCGTCGAGGAACCGCAACGAGGTCAGGTCGCCGAGCAGGGTGCGGTCATAGCGCAGGTCGTCCTGGGTGGTCCAGGTGTCGAAGCGCATGCTCGAGTCAAGTCCGGCTTTGGCCGCTGGCAGTGCTGCTGAACGGGATTCGCGTCGAGAGACCTCATCGGCGAGCAGCGTTTCGAGGAACCCGATGTGGCTGAGTTTGTGTTGGCGAGCCAGAGCAGCACGCTCAGGCAGCGTGTCGGCCAGCGCGCCGAGTTTGAGCGTCTTGAGCAGTCGGAGCAGATCAGCGCCGACCGGATCGGCAGGTGCGCGGTGGTGGGTGGTCATGTCAGCGGGCCTCCTCATGCTCGGTGGTGACCACGACGGTCAATGATGTTGGGCTGTTGGTGAATTCGGATGGATCACGAGAGAACCGCGTGGTGGTTTGGCCGACCGCCCGTGGCAGCGCCGGGGCGGTGTCCTCGGTGGCACGTTCCAGCATGGAGGCGATTTTGTTGACCGAGAGGACATCAAGGTCCAGCGATAGCGAACAGGCCTGATCGACGCGCTGGGCGCCGTAGCGGCGTACCAGGCCTTGCAGTCGGTAGACGGTGCGCATCCGGGTCCAAGGCAGCGGGTCATCGAGGATGCGTTCGGCGTAGATCCCGATATTGGGCCCGTGTGCGGCACACGCCGCGATCAACCGGGTCAGATCACGCAGCGCGTAGGCGGCTTTGTGTTCGGGCAGATCCGCGCGGTCGGTGCTGCGACTACCGGGTGGTTGGCGGGGGTGGACTTTCACCAGGGTGCCGCGGTGATAGAACTTCACCAGCTCGGTATCGGCGCGCACGTCCAACGTGGTGCCGATCCATTGTTCGGGAAGCGAATACAGCGCTTTGCCGACCTCGGCATGGAAATCGCGGTGCACCTTGACCGCTTTTGAACACCGGCACGTCATATACCCCCGGCGCCGGCAGCAGCAGCCCCTGTTCGGCGTCGGTGAACACCTCCAGAGGGCGTGCACAGGTGGTGCCGTGAATTCGGGCACCGGCAGTACGCACACACCACTGAGTCGCGGCGTGCTGCGCCTGCTCAAGACTGGTGAATGTTTCACCGTCCCAGAAGTTTCCGCGCACGTACTGGACCACGCGCTCGACCCGTGGCTTGTCTTTGGGTGAACGGACCCGGGCCGGGTCGGTGAGGAAGCCGGCATGACCGGCGTAGTTCAGCCAGCCCGCGGTGAACTGCGGGTTGACCGCAGAGCTTGTCAAGATTTCTGTGTATGTGGTTGGCTTATAGGTAGGGTTTGATTCGTTCGGGGTAGGTCACGGCTAGTGCGCCCAGTGCTTGTTTCCAGCCGTGGGTGCGTGCTCCCTCGACGAGGCGTTTGTTGCGTGAGCGATCTCCGGTCTTGAGTGGGTCGTCGTAGAACTTCTGGCGTTCTCGGGCGCGTTTGTCCTCGATGTTGCAGATCGCCAGCCACAGCAGCTTGACTGCGGCCTGGTCGTTGGGGGAGTCGCCGCGGTTCTCGATGATCTTGCGCAGCTGGTAGTTCAGCGATTCGATCGCATTGGTCGATCGCATTGGTCGATCGCAATTGGTACCCAGTATGAAATAGGTGGAGGCCCGGCGCGGTGTTCTGTCTTGCCTGGTCAGGTCGGCTGGGCGTACGGTGCGACCGTCCGGAACAGGGGCCTTCGGGAGACACGTATGGGCAGGCCGTTCTTACTCGGTGGGCTGCGAGCCGTGTTAGTAGTTGGCCCCCTGCGACTTGTCCGGCTGCGCTGCGAGCGCGTATCCGTAGGTGTCGTTCCGTCCCAGCGGTTCCCCTCCAACTGAAGCTTCGAAGAAGGGAATCGAGGTGACTCGTTACATCGGGATGGACGTCCATCGCGAGTTCGCGCAGTTGGCCGTCGTCGAGGACGGCTTGGTGCGCGATGAAGACCGCATCGGCGTGACGCCAGAAGTGTTGCGCACGTGGGCCTCTGAACTACGACCAGATGATGAGGTGGCGTTGGAGGCCACCGGCAACAGCGACGCGATCGCGACGCTGCTCACCCCGCTGGTGGGGCCGGATGGTGGTGTCGAAATCCTTCAACGCCAGCTCGGTGGCCTCGGTGGTCGGCGCACACTGTAGATCGCGCGCATCGAGGAAGCGACCTTCTTGCGGTCCTTGTAGGACACGAACCGCATCGAGTTGCGGATCAAATGCAGGTTATGCCGACGTCGGCATAAGTTCCATTACGCCGATGTCCGGATTATGCCGACCTCGATGGTGAACCCGCTGGCGGCGG